>JABDCN010000013.1 GCA_013288125.1 Gammaproteobacteria bacterium | reverse complement strand
TCATCCTATTCCGGGGGACCAAATCGCAGGAATTATTAAGATAGGTCATGGTATTGAAGTGCATATGCTGCATTGTCCTAACATCGAACGCTTTCATGATCAAGCAGATAAATATGTTCCGCTTTCTTGGGAAGAGGGTATTGCAGGCAATTTTTCTGTGCAATTGAAAGTGGATTTAATTAATCAGCGCGGCAGTTTGGCTTCTTTGACTTTAGCGATTTCAGAAGCAGAATCTAATATTCAAAATATTCGTGCGCAAGAAAGTGATGAGCATCATTTTCATGTGGACGTGACGATTTCAGTGCGAAATCGTCCGCATTTGGCGCGTATTTTGGGGAAGATACGAAAGCGTAAGGAAGTGATACGGGTGATGCGGCGCAGGCCGCATGCGCATTAAGGTCTATTCACAATTCTACTATCTTGGGTAAAAAACTTTGATTTTCTGCGCTTCGCTGCTCATTTACTTCTATGTAAACTGCGCTGCGATGCTCAAAAATCAAAGTTTTTTACCTCAAGCTAGCGAATTGTGAATAGACCTTCTAAAATGTACTTCCCTCCCCCCTCTCACCGTCAACACAACTTCCAATTCCCCATTCATCACCACCAAATCCGCGTCTTTTCCCATCGCGATACTGCCTTTTTTATTTTGCAGCCCCAACACACTCGCCGGATGATAAGAAGCCATCATCACAGCATCGCTCAATGAACATCCTGTAAATTGCATCACATTTTTAATGGCTTGCGGCATGCGCAAAACACTCCCCGCGAGTGTACCATTTGCAAGTGTCACTCGTTCATTAATTACTTCGACTTCTTGTCCGCCCAATTCATATTTACCATTTCCTAAACATTTTGCACGCATTGCATCCGTCACTAACACAATATGTTCTTTGTGTTTTACTTGTAATATTAATTTGACAATCGCAGGATGCAAATGAATGCCATCAACAATGATTTCAGTCATCACACGTTCCGATAATAATAAAGCAGTGACTGCGCCTGGCTCACGCTGATGAATGCCGCGCATCGCATTAAATAAATGTGTGGCATGTGAGCAACCTGCATCAATCGCCTTTTTTGTTTGATCGTAAGTTGCATTCGTGTGACCAACTGAAACAATAATTCCCATTTTCACTAAGCTTTGAATTAATTCGTTTGAACCAGGTAATTCAGGCGCAAGCGTAATTAATTTGATGATGTTATCTGATGCAGCTTGCCATTGCTGAATTAAATCAGCATGAGGTGATTGAAGAAATTCAATTTGTTGTGCGCCCGTTTTTTCAGGTGCAATAAAAGGGCCTTCAAGATGTACACCAAACAAAGCAGCGCCTTCTAAATGATTTTTTATCGCAGCCGATTTTTTTAAAATCGAAATAATTTTTTCTGAAGGTGCTGTCATGGTCGTTGCTAAAAATCCAGTGACGCCCTCTTGAGCTAATGCTTGTGAAATAGTTTGAAAGGCAAGATCACTATCATCCATGACATCTTTTCCTTGTGCGCCATGAATATGTAAATCGATAAAACCAGGCACGAGTACAAAATCAGGAGAAAAATGGTATTGTTTAGCTGGCAAATGATGTTTGATCATATCAGCAGGAATAATCGCTTTAATTATTTTATTTTCTACAATCAAAGCATGATCATCAAGCCATTGTTGTTGAGATAAAATGCGTGCACCAGAAAAAATGAGTCGAGTCGTATTCATGATTTATTTTATCTTCTCGCGTAATAATAAAATGGCCCCTGATACGGGCGGTAATTGACACGGTCGTAATCGTTCGCGCAAAGCCTCTCCTAAATAAGGTTGCATAAATTCAGCGACACCACCAACTAATGCACAAGGTAAAAATGTATTTTGATCGATTTGCTTTGCGCGTAATGCTTTGTCTACTTCATCAATCGCACACGCGCCAGTTTTCATTAATTGAATTGCTTTTGCATCGCCATGATTTGCTTGTTCTATCACTAAAGGAGCGAGTTCTGCAAATGCAGTGGAATTAGCTTGATTTGCCCACGTGACTAAATGATCGAGATGACAATTAAATTTTTCATACACACGATGCGCTAATTCAGAAGCAGGCGAACGTCCATCTAACCAACACAAGGTGGTATGAATCGCCTGCATGCCAAGCCATGCACCGCCGCCTCTATCATCATGTGGAAAACCAAACCCGCCTACTTTGCTGATGTGGGCCTGTTCGATTTGTAATCCTATCACGCCTGTTCCAATAATCATGACAGCACCATCGTTGCCGTTGTGCGCTCCTAAACAAGCAGTATGTGCATCTGAAGCAACAATTAGTGTGCGAAATCCTTTGGCTTTTTGTAAGAATGCGTCATAGGCTTCTTTGACTTCGGAGCCGGCTAATCCCATGCCAACTTGTAATCGTGCTTGATCTTTTTCAAATGAAAGACCTAAGGGATGTAGAACGGCATCTAATGCAGTGCGAATAGAATGCCATGTTTGCTCGACAGAAAGACGAATATTCGCAGGCCCGCTCATGGCTTCACCTAATAATTGACCTTGAGTATCTTCAATTCGTACTGTACATTTAGAAGCGCCACCATCGACGCCGACTAATAAAGTTTGCATAGTAAAATCCTTCCCATTACACTCTTAAAGGAAATTTAATCAAAATCGCGTTATATTTAATGGAGTTAGAGCCATCCTCAGGACGTAGGGAGACGCCATGAAAACAGCTTTATGTCATTATCAACTCGCCAATATAGAGCATCATTTGTATCTTTACCTTGATCCTAAAATCTTTGAAGGTATTTTACCGATATTAACAGAGACACAACAGGATCAATTTATCCGCCAAATTTGTGATAGTCTTGCGATGGCCATTCCTCAAGATATCGTTGAAAAACATCTTTATATTAAAAAAGCGTATCGTCGTCCAGACTCACAAGATATCACGTTGTTTTGTACGGATGGATTTTTAGTTGATTCTGCATTTAATATTCCTGTTCATGAATTACCATTTCAAAATGAACGTATTCAAATAAAAGAAACAGAGCAATTATCCAATCGTATTAAACTCAACAATGATATCATTAAAACAATTAATCAACGATTACCTAGCTTTGAAGAAGAAGAAAAAAAAATATTTTCAATCTATTCATTAAAAATGCCTTCCATTAAAAAAGAAGAAGAAAAAACCAGAGTCAGAACAAGAATCGCGACAGAAGATCAACAAGATAAATTAACCATGATTTTTGCTGAAATCAATATCATTAAAAAAGAAATTTTGGAAATAAGTCAAAGCAAATGTGAAATGCTGACAGATGCTATTGATCAAATGAATGCAATGCGTAATAAATTAAATGACTTAGTATTTAAAGAGATGACTGATATTAGTCAAGAAAATAAAGAGCAAACCAAGCAAGCAATCGATGAAGAATGCAGTGAATTGACTCAAATCACGGCTATGTTAAAACAAAAAATGGATGACATTGCGCCTATTGATAAGCGATTTAATGAAGAAACAAAAACAATTTATCAAGAAATTACTCAAGAAATGGAACAGTTTGGACAATTCAAACGGTATTTGATTGAAGCGTTATATGCAGCTGCAAAAACATATAGTCAAGTGTTTAGTAAAGCGTGGCCTAATGTTTCAGCTAATGAAAAGAAAGTGATGATTCATGAATTTAATCGTAAGTTTTCAAATATTGCTTATTTGAAAGATTCAGGTGAATTGAGCGATATAGGAGAAACATTAGGCGAGATGATGCCAGTGTCATTGTCAATGGAAGCATTACAATCAATTGTTTCAAATGAAGATAAAGATAAATTAGGATTGCTGCAAAAATGTAATACGTCATGGGTAGAAGAATCGCCTGAATTAAAAATAGTGCTTAAAGAATTGGGAAAACTCAATGCATTATATCGCACTTTTTTTCAGGAAGATTCACGATTTTCGACGGCAGAAATGATTCAAATTATCCGTGTTCCTTTTCCACGCAGTTTTCAATTTAAATTTTCTGATCAAGCGTATCGTTATCGAAAATCAGTGGATGATTTTTGTAAATCAAGAAAAGATGTTATTACTCAAAGTGCGCAAACTTATAAACGCATGATGCAGTTAAATGAAATCATGGATAAGGTAAATCGTACGTTACGTGAAGCTGAAAATATGACGACAACGATTCGTGCTTCAGTGAATCGCCTTAAAACAGTGTTGCAAGAAACAGAAGGCAGTCATGATGTTTTTTTACAGGCTGAAAAAACATTAGCATCATTAAAGCAAATGCAATTAATTGCTCAACAATATAAAGAAAAAATTGATGAAAATATGCCGCCGAAATTGAATATATTAAAACGAAAAATGGATGAATTAATGCAAGAAGTGGATACAGAAGTATTAAATGCTTCTCAAGTGATGCACGAGATGTTGAGTATTAAAAGTCAAGTCGATCGATTGATACGAGAAGCAAAAACGAATTCAGCAAAATGGAATGCGCATTCGTTTGAAGATAAAATGAAACAAGCGCAAGAAAATAATGAAGTGTTAAATGCATGCATGAAAAAAATAGATGAATTGTCGAGATTATTGAAAAATTATCAAGAAATTTTATCGACAGAACAATTAGTTGCTTCATATAACATTGAAGGTATCAAGAAGCAGCATCAAGAAGTGAAAAGTGTGATTTTGAATTTGATCAGACAACAAAATCAAGGTTATGGCAGTGTGTCTGATGAACGAAAAACGCGTGTTGTTGATTTGTATTCACAAATTGATACGTCTGTGGGGCAGATTTTGCAAGAAAGTAAAGAAGCGATTCGTTTGAGAGATGATTTGTTGAAAGAGTTAAATAAAAAATCTGAGTTAACAGAGGAAGCACTTCTGGCGAAACGTGAACCACTGAAGGAAAAAATACAAATGATAGAAGCTGCGATGCGGCATATTATGGGTAATTTGGCGGAGATTAAGAAGTCGGTGTAGGGGTGTTATCTTGTGGAAGTTGTCATCCTGAGCGTAGCGAAGGATCACTAAGCAAGTATCATGTCGTATTTTAGTGATCCTTCGCTACGCTCAGGATGACAACTTTGCTCAGGATGACAGAATTTCTATTTGTTCAGGATGACAGATTTCTTCAATTGTTTTTTTAATTCATCCACTGACACGCGTGTGACGCCATCTTCAGTCATCGTTTCTTTTTCTGCAGGCATAAACGCATGTGCATAAACAATCTCAAATACAGCATGCCATTTGCCATGTTCATCTGGCAGGCAATTTTCTTTAGGATATGACACATCAGGTGTAAGCATTCCACATTCTTCCAATTCAGCAAAAAATTTATTTTTCTCTCGATAAACTAAGGTACAATAATCTACATCTAGTACAGGATCGCTAAATTTTTCTTGCAATAATAAATCGCCTAAATCATGCATATCGATTCGTTCTGGCAAATAAGCAGAACCTAAAATTGATTGCCATTCAAATAAAGTAGCGGGCCCTAATGCACTAAATAGTAATAAACCATCGGGTTTTAACAAGCGATGCCATTCACGTAGTGTTGCAGTGAAATTATTTTGCCAAGGTAAAAATAAATTAGAAATCACAAGATCAATAGATTGATCAGGTAAATTTAATGCAGCAAATTTTGATTGATCAGGTAAAGGTAATTCAGCAAGTTTTGATTGATTAGATAAAGTTAATTCATCAGCCTTCAAAATTTTTGCTTCAGGATATCGTTGTTGTAACGCATCAGTTAAATGACTTTTTTCGCTGCTGACATCAAGAATCATTTGCGGTTTTAATGTCATCCACTCAAGACGATCCATTAATTCTTTACCCACTTCATCCATTAATACAAATGATTTTATTTTTTCAGGAGAGCAATGCATGTCATACCTTTCTCAATTATTTCGTCGTTTTTGCCGCTGGTTTATGCCTTTTTACTGTGTGATTTGTGAAAATGTCAGTGATCAATCTTTTATGTTATGTTCTTATTGCGAACAAGACTTGCCTATTTTAACGAATAAGTGCTTGCAATGCGCTTCTTTTTTTTATGTGAAAGGGGCTGCTGTAAAATGTGGTGATTGTCTTAAAACACCGCCGTCTTTTGATGCAACTTATCCTTTATTTAAATATCAACCGCCCATTAATCAATTAATTATTCAATTAAAATTTTACCACCAATTAGTTGTTGCGCAATTATTCGGCACATTATTGGTTAGACGAATTCAAACAGAATGGTATAGAGAAAAACCATTGCCGGATGTTATTATTCCTGTTCCTTTGCATCAAACCAGATTAAAAGAACGGGGGTTTAATCAAGCCTTGGAAATAGCGCGACCCATTGCGAGGCGATTGCATATTCCCTTAGATTTTTTAGGAACAAAACGGATTAAGCCGACATTGCCGCAGAGCCAATTGGCGTCTCATCAACGCAGACAAAATATTCAGGATGCTTTTGTGAGTAATCGTTGTTATAAGGGTTTATCGATTGCGGTGGTGGATGATGTGATGACAACAGGTGAAACATTGCGGGCTTTTTGCCGTTTATTGAAAGATCATGGTGCGAAAAATATTGATATTTGGTGTTGTGCGAGGGTAAATTCGGTTTTCTATTAGGTAGGTTAGGCGTAGGTTGGGCGTAGGTTAGGCGTAGGTTGGGCGTAGGTTGGGCTGAGCGTAGCGAAGCCCAACAAAGGTCGAAGCCCAACAAAGGTCGAAGCCCAACAACGGTCGAAGCCCAACAAAGGTCGAAGCCCAACAAAGGTCGAAGCCCAACAAAGGTCGAAGCCCAACAAAGGTCGAACCCCAACAACGGTCGAACCCCAAAAACAGCGATAAGGTGAACCCATGCAAGAATTGCTCAATTTTTTATCTCGACATGCCATGCTTAGCTTAGTAGCGGCTGCGGCATTTATTTTACTGATCATTGTTGAGTGGATGCGGGCGCGCCGTAAAACATTTGATCTTACTGCAGCAGAAGTGACACAAAAGATAAATCATGATAATGCTGTCATCATTGATTTACGTAGTGCGGATGCTTTTCGCAATGGTCGAATTATTGATGCAATTAATCTTACATTGCAGGACTTTCAGCAATCATTACAAAAAATTGAAAAATTTCGCACGCGGCCACTTATTTTTATTGGCAACACAGGGCTGGATTCGCAAAAAATTGCCGCACAAGCTTTAAAACAAGGCTATAATGCATACTCTTTGGCTGGCGGTATGCGAAGTTGGGTCGATGCGCAAATGCCACTGGTAAAGGGGTAAAGAGTTTCGCTGGCATGACAGATTTAGGTATTGGAGTGAAAAATGAGTAAAGTTGTTTTGTATTCAAAAGATAATTGTCCTTTTTGTCGATTAGCAAAAGAATTGCTGACATCGCGTCATATCGCATTTGAAGAAATTCGGGTGGATCTTGATCCTGCTAAATTAGATGAAATGATTCGCTTGAGTCAAAAGCGCACGCTGCCGCAAATTTTTATTAATGACAAATCGATTGGTGGTTACGATGATCTTGCTAAATTGGCAAACTCAGGTAATCTCGACGATTTAACTTAAGGATCAGATTTGGGGTCAAATCTCCTCTTCCCTCTTCTCCTCTTTCCACTTTGTAAAGAGAAGAGGAAAGAGGAGATTTGACCCCAAATCTGATTTTATTAACATTGAAGAGGGTTATCCATGACAGAAGCTAAAACTAATCAAACAACAACACCACAATTTGAAATTCAGCGTATTTATGTGAAAGATATTTCTTTTGAAGCGCCAAATACACCACATACTTTTGTGGAAGAATGGAAACCTGAAGTTTCTTTAAATCTTGAAACAAAAAGTAACCGTGTTCAAGATAATTTACATGAAGTTGTTTTATCTATCACGGCAACAGTGAGTTCTTCAAAGAAAAATGCATTTCTTATCGAAGTTCACCAAGCGGGCGTGTTTATGATTAATGGTTTTCCGAGTGAGCAATTGCATCAAATGTTAGGTAGTTTTTGTCCTAATATTTTATTTCCTTATGCACGCGAAGTGGTTTCCGATATGGTGGTGCGTGGCGGCTTCCCGCAATTAATTTTAGCGCCGGTGAATTTTGATGCCTTGTATGCGCAACACGTGGGAGGAGAGCAAGGTAAAGAAGGTACAAAAGCGAATTAAAAAAATTTTCTCTTTACTCAAGCTCGTCGTCCCGCGGCATGTCCGCGGGATCCAGCATAAAATACGTAAATGAGACAAGGACTCTTCCCATGAAAGAAAAACCCATTGCTATTTTAGGCGCAGGTTCATGGGGAACTGCATTAGCTTTGTATTTAGCAAGACGCGGACAAACAATTCATCTCTGGAGTGTAGATCCCTCAGAAATTGAAGCGATGTTAAAAGACAAGGCTAATGAACGTTATTTACCTGGTATTCCCTTACCCGATTGTATCTATCCTACGACTGATTTGGCTGCAGCTATTCAACCAGTGGATGATATTTTAATTGTTGTTCCTTCCGTGGGTTTTCGAGAAACTTTAGTTAAACTTAAACCGCTTTTATCAGAAAATAATCGATTGATTTGTGCGACAAAAGGTGTAGATGCAAAAACAGGTCAATTGTTAAATCATGTTGCAGAAGAAGTGATTGGAAAAAAGTATGCTTATGCCGTGTTATCAGGGCCTTCATTTGCGCGTGAAGTCGCAAGAAGTTTGCCTGCAGCTGTTGTTATCGCAACAAAAGAATCTGGCTTTGGGGGAGCACTGAAAAAAAGATTTGATAGTGATATTTTTTCGATTCATTTGAGTGATGATGTTGTTGGCGTTGAAGTGGGTGGTGTGGTTAAAAATGTGATTGCGATCGCAACGGGTATTTCAGATGGATTGAAGTTAGGGGCGAATGCACGCAGTGCTTTAATTACCTTAGGGCTGGCAGAAATGACACGTCTTGGTGTTGTATTAGGTGGTCAAGCACAAACCTTTGTTGGATTGTCGGGTCTTGGCGATCTTATTTTGACTTGTTCAGATGACCAATCACGTAATCGCCGATTGGGTTTGAGTTTGGGTAAGGGTTTAAGTATAGAACAAGCAGAAAAAGAAATTGGGCAAGTTATTGAGGGAAAAAGTAATGCTGAGTTAGTGGCGAAATTAGCGAAGCAGCATGGTGTGAGTATGCCAATTTGTGACATGGTTTGGCAGGTTGTTCAGGGGAAGATATCGCATCTGTCTGAGCATATGAAAAAAATGTTCTAATTAAGATAGTTATTTTCTCCTACGTAATATTTATTTTAACAGATAAGATTTGCATTAGTTGTGACTTTACTTAGAACGCCCCCTCTCCTCCCATGTTTTTAATGGGAGGAGAGGGTTGGGGAGAGGAGGGTTAATCATACATCAACTGATCCAACGCAGTCACCGATCCACGCGGCGTGCCTTTCATTAATTCCATCATGACATCAATCAAACAAAGTAATCGTAAAGCATTCGGTGTAATATCATCAAAAATGACTTTTACGCCTAATACAGAGCCTTCTGCTTCTTCAAATGTGACACCGATTCCATATCCCAAACAAAGCGAACTTAATTGATCAGCACGGCGTGACATACCTGCCAGCAATCCAGTAGGCGCAAAAACTTCTTCCATCATCAAGGGTCGGCCATTTAAGCTGAATTGCGCATTTAACAATCTTGCTATTTTAATCATTTGTTGTGAAATATCGAGAGAGGCCATAATTAATTTTTCCACCATGGTTGAGCGATTTTACGCGGGCCTGCGATATAAGAACGTAACCATCGCAAAAAGACGGCGACAGTAAATCCCCAGCGTTCTAATAAAGCAAAAAAACTTGTTGCTAGAATAGCAAAAAAAAATGTCCATAAGCGAATATGAAAAATAAGGATTAAAAGAGGGAAGGTCGCTCGATAATCGATAATCCAAAACCGGACATTTTTTGCAGAATCACGCCAACTTGCCATGGTTTCTTCGCCTTTGTTAGATGTTCATTGTGACTTGTGATATTACGAATACTATAACTATAACTATAACTATAGCAGGAGATTCTGACTAAGTTAAAGCTGACATCCAAAGTTGTCATCCTTCGCTGCGCTCAGGATGACAACTTTGCCTAGGAGGATGACAGGATTGTTCAGGATGGAATCTTTGGACAGCTTTATCTTGACTTTAACCACCCGTCTTGTTTCAATTTCATGAAACCTCTCATTTTTGCGAATACATAGGGACATCGTCAAACATGAAGCAAACTATTGCTCTAGTGATTATTTTTCCTCTCTTATTATGCGCATGTGCGACGCCTAAGCCTCCGCAAGGATATAACATCAATGCGAATCAATCATCGCTTGCCGAAGCTTCTTATTCTGTCAGTCATTCTATTGTGGATTTAGCAGAAACTGCACAAGCAGCGCATCCATTGCCTATGATTCCCGCGCCACCCAGTCCTGCTTCTTATGGCATGGCAGGTTTGACAACAGTTGATTGGTCGGGGCCAATTGAACCTATACTAAAACAAATTGCTTATGCATCAAATTATCGATTAAGAGTATTAGGCACACCGCCAGCTATTCCGGTGATTGTCACACTATACGAAAAAAATGTGATGTTAGGTGATGTACTC
The DNA here is from genome assembly GCA_013288125.1 of Gammaproteobacteria bacterium. Lineage (GTDB taxonomy): Bacteria > Pseudomonadota > Gammaproteobacteria > DSM-16500 > DSM-16500 > Aquicella. The sequence goes on along the minus strand of JABDCN010000013.1, from coordinate 31,892 downwards.
AGAAATACAGGTTATCAATGTGGGCGTCGTGCCTCTGTTGTCGTTTATCCTGATAGTCGTACGATAGAATTACGCTATGCAAAAAATTAGCCGAATGAAGTTTTTATTTATTCTGTTGTTATTGAGCGTGATAACAGCTTGTGCCTCTCATGAAAATTTAACTAATGTGGACACGGCTAATATTTCACAATTACAAAGTGTACGTGTCGCGCCCGTGTCATCTTCCACTTCACAAACAAAAATTGGCAAATTGCGTGCTCGCATGTTGAAAGAAACCGCAATGACAATTGGAGCGCAGGGCGGATTGGCTTGGGCATCAGATCAAATGAATGTGCAAATGAATAGAGATCGTAAATATCTTGATAGTATTTTTAATTTTGGTGCGATGATGTTGAGTCATGGTGTGTTGCCGCCAGTATTAGAAGAAGGCGATTATGCGCTGAATTTGAATGATCCTAACACGATACGTGTGGCTGATCGTACTTATAAAATTATTGCACAAGCAAGATTTGCGACGACGCCGCCCAATTGGCGCGAATATTTATTCATGAATTATCCTAAACCAGTATTACCCGATCGATCTTTATTGCCTCAATCACCAGAAGAACAAAAAGTTTGGCAACATTATATTCAGGTCGGATGGCAGAAGGGAGTCGAACAAAGTTATACGATTTTTCAGCAAAATATTGCGCGAATTAAACGAGATTATAGTGGTATGATTATTTATCGTAAATTATTACAAGAAAAAATGATTAGTCCGCCATTTGTAGCGCGGACAGAATTGGGTGTCACAGGAGATGGTTCTGATATGCGCATTAATGATCAAGTATTACGTATTGTTGAAATGCCAAGATTGCAAACAAATAGTAAAAATTGGCGTGCTATTGTGGTGCCTCAATCATGACAAATGAATTTTTATATCCTCAAGAACCGGTACGATTAACGGCTGATATCCTCAATGAAATTTTAATTCATTGCGTTAAATTGGGGGCATCTGATATTACGCTGCAAACCAATGAACCGATTTACGCTGAAGTCTATGGTCGATTAAAAAAAGTGACGCGTAGACGTTTAGCGAATACTGAAGTGAGTGAAGTGTTAAATGGCATGTATGGGCCGAATGCTTCTGCGTTAATTATGTCAGGAAAAGATATTGATACGCATTATGAAATTCGGCCGAATCGTACGGACCGATATCGTTTTCGTATTAATGGAACAGGATGTCAAGTTGAAGGTCATGATGGTATACAAATTACTGCGCGAACCATTCCTACTGATCCGCCAAAATTAGCTAGTATGAATTTGCCAAAAATTATTTTAGATGCGATTGCGCCGGAACAGGGCGTGGTGTATGTGACTGGTGCAACGGGATCAGGAAAAAGTACCTTATTAGCCGCGATTATTCGCAGTATTACAGAAGATGCAGAGAGTAATCGTAAAGTATTAACGTATGAAGCGCCTATCGAATTTGTTTTTGATAATGTAGAAAAAATATCGAGTATTGTGAGTCAATCTGAAATTCCACGGCATTTGCCAAGTTTTGCTGCGGGGGTGCGTAACGCATTGCGCCGTAAACCAAGATTGATTTTAGTGGGTGAAGCGCGCGATCCTGAAACAATTGGTGCGGTGATGGAAGCGGCGATGACAGGACATCCTGTTTATACCACGCTGCATAGTAATAGCGTGGCAGAAACAATTCGTCGTCTTGTTGTCACTTTTCCGCCAGAAGAAAGACAAGGCCGTACGATTGATATTATTGAAACGGTGCGATTAGTCATTTCGCAAAGATTAATTCCTACAATTGATGGCAAGCGTGTTGCGTTACGCGAATATTTAATTTTTGATGAAAAAATTAGAGATATTTTATTGGAAACGGATATTTTGAATATCACGAATGTGGTGCGTAAATTAGTGCGTGAACATGGCCGTACGATGGAACGTGATGCGCATGATAAATTTAAAGAAGGATTGATTACGGAAAGGCAGTATCGCGTGATTGCAGAACAAGCAGAAAGAGAAGACGAAAAATAATATTTAGAATGAGAAAAATAAAAATGTTTCGCTATTTTATCGCAATATTTACATTATGCTTATTTATTTCTTTTGTTTATGCAACGCCTCGATCGTATCAATTTAACAAAGACGATTTACCGAAATATCAAACAGGTAATTCATTAAATTTATCTTGGCAAGGTATTGAAGACAATGATTTGCCACCCATTTTATCTTACCTTGAGCAGCATAAAGAAATAACTGAACTTATTTTAGCTGGAAATTTAATTACACCAAAAGGAGTAGCTTTAATCGCTCAAAATCAAACTATTCTCACCCTTAATTTAGCTGAGAATGATCATTATGGCGATTATTTAGGGGATGAAGGCGCTTTTCAAATCGCAAAAAATCAAACGATCACGACTTTATCATTTCGAGGAAATAGAATGAGCGGTATCGGTTTATCTGACCTAGCACGGGATAAAAAATTAGTAAACTTAGATGTCTCATTCAATGCTATTTATGATAATTTTTCTAGTTTAGATCAAAACGAAAATTTAATTACACTTAATGTGAACGGTACTTTTCTTGGGCCGGATGGTGCACTTGCATTGTCTCATATGAAAAATCTTAAATACCTTTTCGCAGAGACAAATAGAATTGAAGACAAAGGCGCTATCGCTTTAGCTCATCTTAAATCACTCGTTATACTCAATGTCTCTTTCAACCATATTGGTGATGCGGGTGCCATTGCCTTGGCTGAGAATGAGAATTTGAAAGAACTTGATCTTCACGTTAATGATATTGGAGACAAAGGTGTAATGGCTCTGGCTCATAATTCACATTTATCTTTTTTATCAATAAGCGATAATCAAAGTGTGACAGATGAAAGTGTTGTACAATTTAAAAATAATACTTCACTTACTTCTCTAGATGTTAGTTTTATCCCTATTACTGATTTTGGTGCGATTGTGTTATCTCAAAATACACATTTAACAAGACTTAAAATTGCATCTGACTTGATTAGTGACGTTGGGATTAAAAGTATTGCAAATAGTTCAAGCATTACAGAATTAGAAATGGGCGGTCAAAAAATTGGTGTGGAAGGAATGAAAGCGCTTGCACATAGCAAAGCGATGACGCATCTGATTTTAAATGATGCAAATGATGGTGTTGAGGATTTTACGTCTGAAGGATTAAGCGAATTAGCAAAAAGTACCACACTCAAAGCGCTTGATATTGCTGACGCCGCTCTTACGGATGAAATGGCGATAGTGTTAGCAAATAGCAAATCAATCTCTTATCTTGACCTTTCTGAAAATGGTGGGATACATTCTAAAAGCGCTATTGCCTTGTCTAAAAATATTTATTTTAAAAAAATAATTCTTTTTTACAATAACATTGATGATGAAGGGGCAATTGCATTTTCTAAAAATACGACGCTTGATTATTTGGATATTACTTACAATCTTATTGGCGCAGCTGGAAAAGCTGCTTTAGCAAGTAATCATAGCATTAAAGAATTATATTATTAAAAATGAAGGAATAAAAGTGAGTAGAAGTCGAATCGGTATTAATAACGAACAAACACCCCTTGTAAAAGATGAGCATGACGAAGAAGTAATTGAAATTGATATTCCTTCTTTAAATAATAGCCCCTCTTTTTTTCGTAAAATTACCATCGTAAAAAAAAGAGTTGATGAAAGAAAATCATTTGAAAAAAAATATTGGTTATCAACTTTTTTGACGATGTTAGGTGTCATGAGTATTCCTGCCGGTGTTTATTGCATTTGTTATTTGACGGCAGGAAAATCGCGTCTTAATCAACATGATTTTATAGGCATTCAACTTAACCAAGTATTTGAAGAATTTGGTTCATTGTGTCAGTTTTCATTTGTCGATTGGTTATGTCAGCAACGATTTGATCAATTTAAATCATTATTAGGGCTCACACATAAAGAATATTATGAAGATTTTGGTTTTCCACAATCTATATGGCCTAAGGCAGATGAGTTAGTTGAACACTATAGTCAATTGTATGAAGTCTATCAGCAACTTGAAAAACCTGGTTTAAAAGAAATTTTGTCGCCTGCTATTGCTGCATCTGGTCCAGCTATTTTTTTAGGTAAAATATTGTATGAAATGATTTTGGATTGTATTGCTGGCAAAAATAAAATATATGAAGATTCTCTTTTAGAAATCAGCAAAACTCCTTTTACTGGCATTAGTCATCAAGATGCCATTAAAAAAGAATTGAAAATCCAAAATGAAATTCATTCGGTTAATGAGGTGATTTTAAGATTAGAAAAATTTGAACGTGTTTATCTTAAACAATTTTATTTTTGTCAAATTGAAAATTTACCGAACGATATTAAACGTCTTATTTGTGAAAAATTAGATGAAGTATCAAATTCAGAGGATGATATACAATTTTTGCCTATGTTGAAATTAACTCGTAACTAACCTTTTGATTAATAAATAATACTTTTTAGGTATTCGTTTTCTTATTTGTTGCATTAAATATATATACATTGTATAATTATACAATGTATATATTTAATAAGGTGAGCTTATGTCTACTGTTATTCTTACAAAATGGGGTAATTCTGTCGGGATTCGTATCCCTGCTGCAATTCTGAAAGAAGCACATTTAAGTCCTGGTGAGCAACTTAAGATTATGATCAATAAAAAAGGCGGTGTTACATTAGTTCCTATTTCAAATCCGCAAGAAGGTTGGTTAGAAGCATTTAATGGAATCGCTGATATTGAAAATGAAAAATTTCTTATCAATGTAACAAACGATTTTGATGAAGATGAATGGACATGGTAAAAATTAAACGTTTTGATATTTGTCTCGTTAATCTCGATCCTACTATTGGTTCAGAAATAAAAAAAACCAGGCCGGCAGTGATAATTTCTCCAGACTCTATGAATTTAAGCCGATTAAATACGCTTATTATTGCTCCTATGACGAGTAGCATTCGACCACATTTTCCAACACGCGTGAATGTTTTATTCAAAAAAAAGAAAGGACAAATTGCTTTAGATCAATTGAGGGCAATTGATCGTAGTCGTATTGTAAAAACGTTGGGTCAAATAACTGAAGAAACACAAGATAATGTTTTAAATATTTTATCTATTATGTTTGCTCGTTGACTTGTGTTTATTGAAACAATGGTAAGTGTTCAGGCTTCGTTCTAGACCGTCCGTTTGCTTTGCTTCGTTTTAATGTCCTCTGATTGAAGGCGTGATAGATTGATTGAAATGAACCATGGAGTTAATCGTTCGTCTGCATCTATTTCTCAGTTGATTGGGTTCAGGTTTTGGCTTTCGAGGTGCAATATTAAAATTAGTACAAACGGTTTGATATATTTTATTTAGATTACCCTTAGTTAAAGGACGTAAATCGATATCTGAAATATGATCAAATGCATTTTTGTCACTAACATAATTAATCACTGCATTGAATAAAGCATTTAAAGACGCCGTTTTTTGTTCTTTACTAAAATGATCGTCAGCATGTATAGTGAGATGTTTGTTAAAGAAAGAATTTTTTGATAAACCTGAAGTGTTAAATTTATTTTCTATTTCTATTTGATCTTTAATTAATAAAGCATGAGCGACCATATAGAAAATTTCCGGTGATAAAAACCTGAATTTTTCGAGTGAATCAGTATCTTTAATAATGTCGATGATTTTGTCATCTAATATTTTTATAACAGCGCAGCAATTGATAGGTGTTAATTGTTTTAATAGTTTAAATAATTGGATATCATCTACAATGATAACCTTTAATTCATTATCAACTTCTTTTATAAAATCTAAATGATGCTCTGAAGGTAATTTTTTTAAAATACGAATTACCTGGTAGTCATTATACATAAGGTGTTTCAGGCGATCACCTAGTGCTTTTATTAGAATATGTCGATCTTCCCTTGGCAATCGATTTAAAATTGCATTTAGCTGATCAGCGCTCTGAAAGATGCTTTTTATTGAATTATGTGGATCATCAAGCAGATTAATTAAAACCAAACGATTTTTTCGATGCAGCCTATTGAAAAGCCTACAGAATTCATGATATTCCGTAACAAAAATTTTTACTTTAGAATCCAAAGCAAGTAATACTGCACGGTGTTTTTTATGGAGTAAGTATTCAAAAACCTCATCTAGATCTGTTTCAATGATTTTATTGACATGATGACCTAATAATTGCATTAAAGCAGGATAATTATCTTGATGGAAATGTTCAAAAAGCATTCGTAATTGATATTCTGTTTGAATAATTTTTCCGAGTTGTTCACCGAACTGTTGCAATAAAAGCAAACCGTTTTGTTGAGATAATACCTGTAAGGCATTCTTCAAATGGTCAGTGTTTATAAAAATATCCACTAATCTAGTATCTAATCTTTTTATCAAATCTTCTTGGTTTTCTTGAGATAATTTCGATAATAATGAAATAAACTGCCAAGCATTATATGTGATGATGTCTTTTACTTTATCTCCTAAAATAAACATTAATTTTTTGCATTCTTCGTAGCGTAAATACATTAATATGTCGTCTAATTGGTCTCCATTCTGAATGATGTCTCTAACTTTAACGCCCAATAGTTGCATTAATTTTTTTCGGGCATCATCACATAAGAGTTTTAATATTGAACTTAAGCCTTTACCATTTTCAATTATAGTGATGAGTTTTTCATTCAATAGTTGAATTAAAACTTTACGGTCTTCTCGAGGTATGCCTATCAAGATTTGAGTCAACGAGAGGGCGGATAGAACAATTTTTTTTAGTTTATTGCCTATTTTTTTCAATAAATTAATACGTGTTTCGTCAGGTAATTTTAAAATTACATTGAGTAACTCAGAATCAGATTTAATATAGCGATCAATAAATCTTTCCATTGAATCTGGATAATCATTTGGATCCAGTAGTGTCAGTATATTAGCTAATTCAAAATTAGATTTAATATAATTATCTAATTGATCATCTAGTATTTGGATTAAAAGATTGCGATTTGGTAGATGAGTCAAAGCACGAAAAACTATCATAAGATGATCATAGTATCGAATGATATTTTTAATATGATTGCCTAAACGATGTATTAAAATAGATTGTTCTACATGAGATAGTTTGCATAAAATATTGCGTAAATCAATAAAACAAAAAATAATTTCTTTGAGTTTTGCATCGCTTAATCTATTGATAGTCGCAGCATATCCTGCTTTATAACTATCATGACGTGAAGAGGGGATACTATTCAGCGCGTCAGTAACATCGGTGGTTATTAATAAAGTATTAATTTTAACGGCATAGCGATCATATATCGATTCTAATAATCGCTCTCCTGCGCTTGGATCGTTGTAATTTGATATGCTTTTAATAAGCCGAGAAACATAGCACCATTCAGAATCTGATTTGACTTGATCAGGTGTTAATATCACATATCCCGGTCGCATATTATCATTGCGAATATCTAATGGCTTTCGTATTATTTTTTCTTCTTCTGATAATTGTGCCCACAAATTTTTACGATATTCTTCTCGTAAATAAATAAGCTGTTTAATTAATGGTGGTGGATATGATTCGTTTTTTAATTGTAAGTGATTTCTATTTTGTGATTCTTTAAGATGTTGAAGAAGATGGATAATTCGTGGAAACAATCCGCTTTCAAGCTTGCTAGAACTAGCAGATAATACTCCTCCAAAGTTAGCTGGCCATTGAAACGGTGGCGTTGTGATCGCATACAAGATACACCGATTAATATCGTAAACAGTGATATCAAGGTAACCATCACTTGTATTTGAACGGTACAATTCACTGATTTTATCTTCACTCATGCAAATTTTCGATTTAAAATCCTCATCTAATAATAATTTATACTGCGCGCTTTTTCCTTCTATTGTTTGACTATTAAAATATTTCCAAAAGAAATTTTCAATTTCATCTTGCCTGCTGTTTTTTTTGTGTTGATCAATCTTATTCATTAAAAATTCTATTTTAATATCAGCATCGTAAATGTAATCAACAGCTAATTTATTTTCAGTGATGATGGCTAAAAAATAGAGGTTTATTTCATGGGAAAATTCAATGATAGAATCACTTAACAATCCTGATGTTTTTAAGCCATCTCTATATTTAATCCAAGCTTCATGCGCTTTATATATTTCACAAAATTTTCCTAATAAATTGATTTGTTCCTGATGATTAAAATCAAATGACGCGGAAGAAACCCAATTACAAGCAATTTTTAATGCTTGATTAGCTTGGTCTTGATTGAGATGTTCTCTTAATTGATGAAACAATTGACAAGCATAATACAGGCCGGGATTTAAATTTTTGTCACAAGATAATTCAATGTGTTTTAAAGCGTCATCAATTAATTTGTCTGCATTAATTTCAACGGGATTTATACCATGCTGAATAAATAATTGATGTATGCTTGATCGAAACGTATCCTCTGGATTTAACAGGCATAATAATTTTTTTGGATCATGCTCAGTAATCCATAACAACATGGCGTCTTTACATTTGTCTTTAATAGATTCATCGGCTTCTTGATAGCTTATCGTCAAATTTTCTTTTAAAAATCGTGATACCGTTGCTTTTTCATCTTCTATAATCTCAATACCAGGATAAACAAAACTGAATGGAAATATTAATTCATGACGTTTGCCATGATGACATACATTATCTAGTCTCATTTTTTCAATGCAATTAAAAAAATCGATTAAACGACCTCGATGAAGTTGTTCTGTAACATTTTTTATTATACTTTCGCTCAGAGATGCATCTTGTTCAATTGCTTTTTTTAATTCAGGGTTTAAACGAATTCTTTCATCTACATGGTCCAAATATTTACTATAATCATTGATTGCTTTCCATGCAAACGTAATGACATCCTGTAAACGAAATTGATATGGCTCATCTTTTCCATTAATAAATAAGGTTACTGTATCTAAAGCATTACAAGGTTCATTTGCACTTTTTTTAAGATAAGAACAAGCTGCTTTATAATCTGATGCGATTAAAAGTTTTTTTTCGCTTTCATCGAAGGTTAATATTTCTTTTGATTTTGCGCGAATTTCTTCTTTAGTTTCGAGATAACAAATGTTAAGCACTGAATCGAGGTTTTTTTTCACGTTCCCAAAGTAAATTTCTTTGAACTTAAGAAGCGCCATACCAACGGAATGAGAAGGAACTTTGGCCATGGTGGCTTCCCTGTGAGCCAGCCTTCGCGCTGCTTCAGTGTCAAGATTAACTTGCCTTGTCTCAGACATTTTATTTACTTGCTTGATCCAGCGACGCAATCGTTCGCAATATTTTCAATGCTTCAAACAATTGAAAATCATCTTCTGCTAAACTGATATCACTTTTTGCATTTAATTCATTGGAAGAAGCAGTTGTACCCGGCAAATGATTTTTCAATTGATATTCTTTAATGGGTTCTACCATGGCTAATTCAGTATCCGTATTATTGTTTGTGACTTTCAAATCTTCAATAGTAACATCAGGCACAATGCCAACATTTTGTATCACGCGGCCAGATGGTGTGTGATATAAAGCAGTCGTTAATTTTAATGCATGGTCTTTATCAAGTGGAATCACGGTTTGTACCGATCCTTTGCCAAAGCTTGTTGTCCCTACAATTAAAGCGCGATGATAATCTTGTAATGCACCCGCCACAATTTCAGAAGCAGAAGCAGAACCATTATTAATTAGCACGACAACGGGTGCGCCATTTAACATGTCGCTGCTATCAGCTTTTGCTGTGTATTGTGCTTCAGGTAATCGACCTTCTGTGTATACAATCACATCTTTAAATTTGTTGGGATCTTTACTATTAAGAAAACTATCGACGACTTGCACAGCAGATTCTAACAATCCGCCTGGATTATTACGTAGATCTAAAATTAATCCACCCAAATGACCATTATTTTTATTTTTGAGATCGAGAATGGCGTCACGCATTAATTTTGCTGTAGGTTCTTGGAATTGTGTAATGCGAACGTAACCAATATTTTGATCTAGCATTTTACTTTTCACACTGGCGATGTGAATGACTTCGCGAACCAATTTAAAAGTGAGTGGTTGTTTTTCACCTTTTCGGATGACAGTCAAGGTGACTAATGAACCTTCTTTACCACGCATTCTTTTGACGGCATCTTGCAAAGTCATTTCGCTGACTAGTTTGGTATCTATTGCAACAATGTAATCACCCGCTTTGATTCCTGCTTTAGCAGCAGGGGTATCATCCATAGGGGACACCACTTTGAGAATGCCATATTCGGGTGTAATCTCGATACCAACGCCGCCAAATTCGCCTGCAGTTGTCATGAGTAAGGCTTTATAGGCATCGCTATCTAAGTATTCTGAATGCGGATCAAGACCGCTGACCATGCCACGAATGGCGTCGTCAAGCAGGGATTTGTCTCCCACTTTTTGAACATAAAAATCTTTGATGAGAACGATGGTGTTCGTGAATCGGTTAATATCTTCTTCATTGACTTGCTGGCCTTTTTCAGGCGATTGAGGGGCTTGTTGGGCCGCGCTTAATAATTGGGAGGCAATGGGCGGAACCGTTAATTTTGGACTATCTGCAATAGAAACAATAGGTTGGAAAGCGAAAATCGCGGCAGCACAGACGATGGATGAGAACATTTGTGGCTTCATATAGGGTCGCTTCCATATGGATGATTAATTTAAGTATAGCATCTTTTTCGTCCAAGCCGGCTAGCATTAAACCACCCTCACCAAACTCTTCCCCGTCATCTCCTCTGGCTGTTTCAATCCCATTAAATAAAGCAACGTCGGCGCAATATCTCTCAACGTTCCTTTTTCATTCGTCACTTCTGCGGCACGTTCACCAATATAAAGAAAGGGAACAGGATCACTGGTATGCGCGGTGTGCATTTGTTTTGTTGTGTGATCATACATTTTTTCTGCATTGCCATGATCAGCTGTGATAATCGCTTCGCCGCCCACTGCTAATAAAGCAGAAATAATTTTACCTAAACAAGTATCAATGGTTTCAATCGCTTTAACAGTTGCAGCAAAATCGCCAGTGTGTCCTACCATATCGGGGTTGGCAAAATTACAAATAATTAAATCATAAGTTTGACGTTGAATTTCTTGCACAAGACGATCTGTGATTTCTTTCGCACTCATTTCAGGTATTAAATCATAAGTTGCAACCAAAGGAGAAGGAATGAGAATACGATCTTCATTCACGCTTGGTTTTTCAACGCCGCCATTAAAAAAGAAAGTCACATGCGCGTATTTTTCTGTTTCTGCAATACGTAATTGACGCAATCCTTGCTCGCTCACATAGTCACCTAATAAATTTTTCAAAGATTGCGACGGAAAAGCAACAGGCAAATTAAATTGACTATCATATTCTGAAAGACAAATAAAATTTATTTGCGGCCAGTGCTCGCGTTTAAATCCTTTAAAATTTGGATCAGTAAAAGCTTGTGTGATTTCGCGCGCGCGGTCTGATCGAAAATTGGCGAAAATAACCGTGTCGCCTGATTGTATTGTGACAGGCGATTCATGGTCCGCATGAATACGGGTTGGTAAAACAAATTCATCTGTTTCACCGCGTTCATAAGCAAGTGCTAATCCTTTTTCTGCTGTTTCTGCCTGTGTTTGAGCTTTGCCATCAACTAATAAATCATAAGCAATTTGAATGCGGTCCCAACGTTTATCTCTATCCATTGCATAATATCGACCAATTAAAGAAACAATGCGTCCACCAGGAATATTTAAAGAAGCTTGCGCACTTTTAGGCGGCGTGTCACGTCCATCTAAAAAAGCATGAATATAAAGTTGATCGATATTTAATTGCGTTGCCAGTGAGATTAGTGCTTGTAAATGACGTTCATGACTATGCACGCCGCCAGGGGAGAGTAATCCCATGAGATGAACCGCTTTATGATTTTTTTTTGCTTCTAACATTGCATTAATTAAAATGGCATTCTGAAAGAATTCACCATTTTCTATGGCGAGATCGATTCGCGTTAAGTCTTGATACACGAGCCGTCCTGCACCCATGGTAAGATGCCCCACTTCAGAATTACCCATTTGACCTTCAGGCAAACCCACGCAGTGCCCTGATCCTGACAAGCAAGTGTGTGGATAATGCTGCCAATAGGCATCCCAGTTGGGTTTATGCGCAGCTAAAATGGCATTATCGGCAGGATCTTCTCGATAACCCCAGCCATCAAGAATAATAAGTGCAATTGGACGCGGGCGTTTGGTTGTCATATCGATCTATTTCTCACTCTCATTGTTATCTCATTCTGGTAAGGCTAAACTAACTCTTTAATATTCTTGGAAAGTGTACCATTATGAAAAAAGTCATGACTATTTTTTTGACTATAGCCACTGTTTTTGTCGCAATAACAGCATTGGCAGACGATACCCTAATGAATACGGGGCAAGCAAGCCCCGCTGAGCAAGCAACAACGCAGCAAACTACTACTAAACAAACCTCTACTAAACAGACTTCTACTAAACAAACTAACAAACAAACAACGACTGAAAACAGTAGCACAACTGATGTACAAGAAGATGTCGCGGCGAGCCAACCCGTTAGTGATCCGCTTCATAGTTTTAACCACGCCATGTTTTCTTTCAATGATTTTATCGATAAATATTTCATGAAACCAATTGCAACCATTTATAACAAAATTATGCCGAGACCTTTAAATCAAGGCGTGCATAATTTTTTTAATAATATTGGCGAGCTGCCTATTCTAGCAAATGATGCACTTCAGCTGCACTTCTATCAATTTGCCAATGATTTTTGGCGATTAAGTATTAATACGACGATTGGAATCGGTGGTGTTTTTGATATGGCAACGCGTATGAATTTGCCGTATTACTCCAATGATTTTGGATTGACGTTGGCGAGATGGGGTTATCAAAACTCAACTTATGTGGTGTGGCCATTCTTTGGGCCAAGTACCATACGTGATGGTATTGGCATCCCAGTTGATTATTATGGCTTCTCAATTTATCCGCATATTTACCCGCAACGCACGCGATATCAACTATATGCTTTTGGCGTACTCGATCGTCGTGTGCAAATATTACATTCTGAAGCCTTGTTTGAGGAAGCAGCCGTGGATAAATACGTATTCATGCGCGCGGCGTACATGCAACATCGTAAGTATCAAATCGAACAAAATAATCACCGTAGTTTTGCTGATCGAAATCATGAGTGAATTTAAAGTTATTGCTGTTTCAATGAGAGATACGTTAAAAGACATTGCTAAGCAAGCGAATGCATTAGCGACTGGGTTGCAAAATGCAGCACCAGGTGATAAAGCAGGAACGCCGAATAATTCAGTGCAATATTTATTTTCGATTGCAGAAGTGTTAGAAAAAATCGTGGAAGATTGTGGTGCGTTGTTGTAGTTTTAACACTGTCATGTTGAGCTAGGCTTGTCATCCTGAGCGTAGCGAAGGATCACTTGAGAATATCAAGTTGTATTTTAGTGATCCTTCGCTACGCTCAGGATGACAATCTTGTTTAGAGTGATAGAATTGAGATGATAATGATTAGCTATGCCAGATAACCTAACAGACAAAGAAAAACTTTTAAACTACATGCAAGAAGCTATTCGCCAAGATAAAACACTGCGCGAAGAATATGGCATGGGTGATAAATTTCGTTTTATTCGCGATCGTTTAACCGCTTTGCAGCAACAAGTCGAATCTAATTTGAGTGAATTAATAGAAGAAACAGAAAACAAAGAAAAATTTGCTACAGAAGAAGAAACGTTAGTGTATGTACATATTTATAATGCACAAGGATTAGTTGTAAAAACATGGCAAAAAATGTTGAGTCATACCGTGTTTTATGAATACAGCATTAATCGACCAGTTTACGCAGAAAAATCTGCGATTGAATCTTTTATTCGATCTAAACCTAATAAAGTACAACATGGATTTTTAACTGTTATCGTAAAGAAAAATGATGTGATGGTGAGTGCTGATAATTCAACATTGAAAGATGCTATTGGGAATTCACTGATTAAAGTGCGTGAAGGATCGCTTGCCTTTCATCAGTTGATTTCTTTTACGCATAATGGGAATGAGTATGTTATTTCGGAGAGTGGCGAGATGGTGAAGAAGGAGTGACTCGCTTATTTTTCTCTGGTTCTTTTCCTTGTTGAGCAGCGAACGCTGAAGCATGTACTGATAAGTGATTAATAATTCGTATCAATGAAGAACTTTTGTTTTTTTCAAAATTAGTGCTGAAGCCCGGGATATCATTTTGAATTATATCAGTAAGAGACATAGTAGATTTTTTGTCTATCCATTGGATTAGTTTTTTGAGAAGATCATCTGCATTATTCACCATTGCTACATAATTTTCATTGAAAAAACCAATATTATAAAGCCATTTATCTTTGCCTTGTGCTACATAATTAGCAAGTTTGACCATATCATCTAAAATGAGAGCTAATGGATTGTTATGGAGTCTGTTTGTTCTTTTGATCCTTAGTTGTAGTTTTTCTAATAAAAATAATAAAGTAGAATTTTCATTATGAGGTTTTTGTTTTATTTCACAAAATAATTTAACGGCCTCAACTTGAATTTTGTTAAAGCTATCTTGAGAGGTGTTATTGTGAGTTGAGTATTCTGATAAAGTCGTTTGTATTCGCTCAATTTTAATAACTTGTGTAGCAGATAGTTCTACGTCTTGGTCTGTTTTAGCTTCGAGATAATTTTTTAAACTATCGGAATATATTCTAGCTAGTTCTTTTATTATGGGTCTTGTGGGTTGAATATTTCTATGATCTTTCTTTTTTGTAGATGACGGAGTTTTATGTTTATCTTTACCTGAACCAATGGTTAATTTTTTCAATTCTTCAGGTAGTTCACGGTTAAAAAAATCATCCATATTCTTGACTATACGGCTTTCTACATGTCCTTTCAAAAAATCATTATTGAGAGGTCTTTTATTCAGTGTTTCTGGATGATCAACGATGATTGTTGATGAATCAAAAACATGTTCGATTAGACCATCTTCATTTTTTTTGATGGTAGATTTTATCACCATTCCAATATTTCTTCCCGAATTAAGGTCGGGTAAATTCTTGTTATTTAAGTCATAGAGTCGTATGGTGAAACATTCTACAAATGTAATGCTGCCATCTCTATTTACAATAAAATCAAAACTATTTTTAAGTTGGCTAGGATCCAGCCACATTAAAGGTTGTTGATATCTAGCTAATACTGCACGAAATACACCAAAACCAATCTGACTAAAGCCAAATTGAGTTGCCTTTTCATAGATATAATTTATTATTTCTTTGGGTGATATTGAAAATTGTTTGTTAATTTCTTTTTTAATAATGTCAGCATTTGCTGAAATTTCCAAAGGTCCTTCTGGGTTTTTAAGTAATTTTAAATTAAATTGTTTGCCATTAAATCTAATAAAATTAACGTTGGGCCAATCTCTGCCGACCCAATTGCGATCCTTTTCATCTAATTGTACTTGCGTTATTGCAGATAAATTTGATTTTATTGCACTGATAAAATTGTTTCTTTGATTGAAATTATCTAATGTCTGGGGGAGATCAATCACCACATCAATTAAACCAAGATATCCGCGTAATGATTTTACAAATTCAGCATGAATTTTTTTAATGTAATCGATTTGAAATCGCGTTGCTTGATCGGTAGATTGTGTTTGAATAGATGGTTGAATTAACTTTTCTATTGTAGCTAAAGCATCAAATATTTCCTGCATTGTTTCTTCAGAAAGAGGTGAAATTTCTTGATTAAAAATAGCACCTTTAGCTTGTTTTAATAATTGAATTTCTGATTGTCGATCTATTGTCTGGATCATTGTTTGAATCATTGTGACTGTGGTTAACATTGTATTGATAGAATGCCATTTATTTTTATTTGTATCAGTATCATCTAAACGAGGTGCGAATCGCTTAAAAATAAATTTATCAATGTCAGAGATTTTTTTATCAGATTTTTTGGCTAATTGATAAAAGGATAATATTTTATTTAATTTATGTGGAGTAGTAGTTGAATTGTAAACTAAGTTTTCTAACGCTTCCCAGATTTCTGTTGGAAGTTCCTTTTCTTCTATGGGAAGGTTGTGATCGTCATGGTTGGCAATAGCGATTATCTGATGAATTTTGTCATCAGATTTATTATAAAAATCACTCCATCGTTGCATCATGGGTTCAACTTGCTCCCATGATATTGATGGTGGTGTAGGTGTGTTGTTTGTATCGCCCCTGTTCTTACCAGTCATATACTCTACGTACTCCTCAAATATTTAATTTTATTTAAGTATTTGATTTATAGTGTAAGGATAAATTTTTAATTTGTTTATCTATTACATGTATCAATATTATATGCGATTTGGCTTAACAAAAAATGAACAGTAAGAAAATCAGATAGTTAGCGTTAGAAAAAAATTTGATTTAATTAGATTCGAAGAATTGTCCTAGGGAGGTAGCCGATGCGTTATTATGTTTTTTTACTGTGAGTAGCCACATGATCAGGTAGAAATTTGCCCTGATTTATTTTTTTCAATGTTTTATTTAAAGAAATATTAAAATCTGTTTGCCAGAAACCCCATAAATTATAGGAACGATTTTTTTGAGAAAATGTTCTAACAATTGCGCACATTTCTGTGTATTTCTGATCGTCGCTGAGAGTATTGGGTTTTTTATTATATATTTCATTTATTCTCGCTCGGAATTTTTCTACGTACTCTTCCTTACTATTGAATTTATTTTTTATGTAGTGATACAACTGATCACTCGCATGTTTATGAGAAAGACGAGCAGTATATGAGTTAATTACTGCATTTAGTTTTGGAATAATGCTTTCTATATGTTTTAATAAAATACGGTTGTTTTTTGTCTTATTTTTATATGGTTCTATTATTTCTTCAATTGTATTTCGGTATTTTATTATGTTTTCATGTTCGTCAGGGTCAAATGGTTTTTTTATAAGTTTGTCTATTTCATCTAAATAATACTTCAATGGTTGGCTTTCTTTGTGCCTCCAATCTAATATGCTTCTGTGGAATAAGTTTATTTGGTGCTTTTCATTTAGATGCTCTGTCAGTAATTTTCTATTTCCATCGCTTAATTCTAACGCTCGGCCATGCGCCTCACTTTCTAATTCACGTGTCAGTTGATTTAGAGATTCTTCGTCAAGATTTAATTTGTTTAATTCTATTGTTTGTATATTTTTTTTATTATTTTCAAAGGTGTAACTCAGCTTTTTTTCTTTTATATTGTAAATCATACTAATACTAAAATTTAATGATTGATTAATGTTTTGTTCAGCATTTATATGCTTTGTTATCCAAAAGCCTGGAATATCTTTATAATTGTTTTCTTCAGCGTTTATTAAATCATTTATAATTGAAGTTTGAGAAGCCGGAGTTTGAATTTGATTTTCAGCCACGCTTTTATAATCTTTATATTTTTTAATTCCACTTAATATATGACTTATAATAGGTCTCATTGATGAATTTTTATGTTTATTAAAGGGTTCATTCTCATTGTCGAATCGGCTTGCAAAATTTGTTAATTCATTTTCAATTGCATTAATATCAGGTTTATCAGCCGAAGCTAGTGTTAAATTAAGCGTATTAATGAATGTCTCAGTTTCATTTACCATTTCTTCATAACTATGTTTCCAATCGATTCCTTTTATGTCATCAAATTCGACTTGTCCATGTATATATGCAAACTTGTTTTTTCCTTCTGATACATAATCAGCTAATTTCATCACACCATCTATCACCGAATCCAAGGCTTTATGATACTTATCTTCTTCTTCATGTGCATAAAACTGACTTCTCTGCTTAATTGCTGTTTGCAAATCTTTTAGTACGGTTAAAAGACTGTATTTTTCGTTCTTCTTGCTTCGCACATCACAATATAATTGAGCTGCTTTAATTTGAATTTTAGTAAAGTCAGCTTGACTATGACATGTGAGTAAATCAACAGTTAATTCTCCGGCAATTTCTACATGCTTGTGGTCTTTCTTTAGAAATTCTTTCGCTCTGAATCTTGATTTAGGTAATTCTTTTTTTACGAAATATTCATAAAATTTTCGGGAAAAAGTTTCTGTTAATTTATCGATAGGCATGCCTTTTACCTCGTGTGTATAAGTTTCAATGGCATGTCGATAATTTTTATTGCGTACTTTATCGCTAGAGTGGGTGTTAGCTTGTTGATATCCTGTTGTATTAGTAGAAGTAGAAGGATTTCCTGTGATTTTATTTTGGATTATTGTTGATAATGGTATGTCTAACGGATCTTTTGTGTCATTTAAAACACCCTGCATAATCATGATTAATCGTTTTAAATCATTTTCTTCTGTTAATTTATTATTATATATGGCATCTGTTAAGAGTTCTTTTGAGAATTGTCTATGTGTTTCGACTTTATCTAACTCAATCATTAATTTAAATTGTAAATCGCTCTTAGTTATTAGTTTTTTATGCTGTCGAATGGTTATTTTCATTACATTAACGCTTGGTTCTTTCCAATTTCTTTGACTTGGGTCAGCTGGTAGTAAGACATCTTTATCATAAGTAGGCATTATGGTTTTAAAATAACTATTCCAGTTAGTTTTTGTCGTATCCCGCATCATAGTTTCAAATAGATAATTTCTCGTATCGTGATAAAAGTTATAAATTTGAATTAATTCGTTTATATCTGTGTTGGGATCATTAACCTTCTTTTCTAATATAAGCCAGATTTTTTTAATTTTTGAAAAGTAATGCTTAGACTCTTTTCGATTAGAAGGGGATCCTCTTTCCTGAATTCCAATGTAGTTTTCACTGTAAAACTTACGCCATTCAGCCATCATTTCTTTGATTTGTGGCCAGGATGCAGTTTCCTGTTGAGTTGTCGTGGTAGTAGCGGTAGTTGTTGTTGTAGGTCTAGTTCTAGTACCTATAGTGTTAGTTGAAATAACTTTTGTTAGTGGTTTTATATTTTTTACAATTTCGTTATCACTCTTATCCTTATCCTTGTCTTTACCTTTATCAATTGTATTACTTAAATTCTCAACATATTTTTTTGCATCACCAGTAATAAATTTAAGATTTTGATTTCTAAAAAAATTATTTTTCAGAAATGGTTGGTTCAGTGTATCTTGATCAGCAACAATAGTCGTTGAATCTAAGGTATGTTCAATTTTTCCTTCGTTTTCTCGAATAGTGGATTTTACTTCTATTGCAACTTGTCTTTCTGTATGAGTAGTGTCATTACTGTCAATCAATGGTATGTTAACGCATTCTACAAAAGTAATGCTATTATCTTTGTTAACGATAAAATGATAAGTTGGTGTACTACGATTTGTTAATATTCCAGATTGATGTAGATATGTTACAAATTCAAATTGTCCGATGTCTGTAAAGCCATGTTGGTGTGCACGTTCAACTATATAATTTTTTATTTTCTCGGAGAGAGTTGGCAGTTGCTCTTCAATTTCTTTTTTAATTATATCAAATTTTTCTTTAGTCGGATCGCTTGTTTTACCTTCTTTTAGTTGTGCTAACTCATTAACTCGGGCTTGGCTAAATGGTTTTTCATTAAATCTAATAAAATTAGGATTTGTTTTTAACAATGGGGGCCAATCTTTACCCGTTCCATGTAGATGATCATCATTTTCAAATGACATTGAGGGGACGTTAGATAAACTTGATTTTATACGGTTTACAAAAGTATAATTTTCAATGAATTGGTCATATGTTTTTGGATAGTCATCTGCAAGGGTTAGGCCAAGATAGTTTTTTAATACTTTCACAAAATATTCATGAATTTGTTCAATTTGATTACGATGATACTTCTCCTCGCTAGGTGTTGATAAATATTTTTCGGTGACTTGCAGCGCTGTAAATATTCCTTGTAGACTGCCTAAATCAAGAATTTTATTCTTTTCGAAATCATCTGTTCCTTGACTTAATATTTCAGCTGCAAATATTGCAGTATTGAGAGTTGGCTTTTCATTAAATATTTTTTTTAAAAGCTTATCCACATCCACCTGAGGCGAAGGTGGTGTTATTTGAATTTTAGGTGTTTTTGGCGGAGGAGCGGGTATTTGGTTCGCGTTAATCGATGCTTCTGTTTTAGTTAGCATTGTTTCAATGACGCTCCAATCCCCGAAATTTTTAAATTGTTTGTTATTTGGTTCGCGAGTAGGCATCAGTTTTTTTAAATGAACCCAATTTTTTACCGTTATTGTGCTTCCAAAAAAACGATCGGTTACTCTATAAAAATTTTGGATTTGACCTAATTTATCTTTAGAAGTTAAGGGGTCAGTAACTTTCTTTTCTAATTCTTTCCACACGTTTTTCGGTAAAAAATCGGGAGATGTAGCATTCGTTTCGCTCAAAGCTTTTATGGCGGCCCGTTCTGCATTATTCGTCATTCTTTCGTGTTTATCGTAAAATTCATTCCACGTATTCATCATATTCTTAATTTCTGACCATGATGTCTGTTTTGTTTCAGTCGTGGTAGTAGTTGTGGCTGTCGTTGTGGTCGTCGTTGCAGTCGGCGTCGGTTTTGGTGAAGTATCCCGTGGATCTGTTTTTCTTCGTGTTGTAGGTGTAGTAGATTCCTTAGAACGATAATTAACTGGACGAAAGTCATTTAATAATTTATCAGCATATTTTTCATTTGGATTGACATGGATAGGCGCAGTTTGATAAAAAATATCAGATTGTAGTTCAAGTTTAGTTTTTTCATCAGGCACAACGATTGCAGATGAATCGAAGGTATGCTCAATTTCTCCATTGTTTTCTTTAATAGTAGATTTTACAATTACACTGATTTGTTTCGTAGAATTAGGAATTGCCTTTGTATTAAAAACTGCACCTAAAGTAACGTATTCTATAAACGTAATACTGTCATCATCATTTTTAAAAAATTCGTATTTTCTAGTAGCTTTTGAAAAATGTAGTAATTGAGGGTCAAATCTTTTTGTAAGTAAATTTTCACCGGAAGTTAAAAAACCCTGTTGATGAGCATGATTGCTTATATAATGATATAATTGACTTTCGTTATTTTCTATTCCTAAATGATTTTTAATTTCATTATTTAAATCATTAGACAAATCCCGGCGGTTGTGTTCTGATTGGCTTTCTCTTTTAGAAAGCAATTCTTCTCGTTTTGTGTCATTTTCAAATATCTTTGTATTATTAAATTTTATTGCATCAGGATCAGCTTTTATCAACCGTAGCCAATCAGCAGTAGTTTCAGCTTGACTGTTTGAATTATAGGGTCGGTCTTTTACACAAGATAATTCTTCTATCACCGAATTTTCAAAGTTATTTAATCGATTAAATTCATCCGCAGTTTTTGGGTAGTTTCTTTCCTTGCTCATAACAAGATAACCTTTTAATGCCCACACAAAATTTTTATGAATGGCTTGTATTTCTTGATTAGGATTGTCACCAGCTATTTTTAGATAATCATCGACAAGAGAGAGCCAATAAAATGTTTGTTCAAGCCATGTTTGATCAAGAATTAAATTTTCTCTTGAATCTAAACTCTGCGTTGCTTGTTTTAGTGTCTTACTAACTAGTTTTGCTTGTGTTTCCATTGCTGCTTCAACAAATTTTTTTTCTTCTAACTTTGTTATATTTTGAATAGCAATGGATTCTTGGTAACTTGTATCTTGTATTTTATCTTGTATTTTTTGATCTAAGTCTTCTACGTTGCTTTCTACATAACTGTCGTCTGAGTCTTTTTCTATCGATATTTTATTGATATAGACTTCACGTGCTCTTTTAAATTCAAGCGAATTTTTTGGATACTCATCATCAGAACCTAAAGAAAGATATTCTTTTAATGCATTCTTAAAGGCTGTATGAATTTGTTTGATTTCTTGATTTGGATTGATTGTTTCTATTTTTAAATAATCTTCAATCATGGGAAGAGCACTAAATATATCATCGATCTCTTCGGTGCTAAGAAAATTAGGTTTAGATTTATTTTCAATAAAAAATTGAGTAGCATTTATTAATTTTTCTTTTCTTTTTTCTGCTTCATCTAATTTTTGTCTTACCTCAAGTCTATCCGTAGTTATTTTCTTTTGATCTGCGATATAACTAGAAATAGTGGTAGGTGTTTTTTCATCTTTTTTGTCTGAGGATGGCAGATACTCTTTTAGGAGTAATATTTTAGTTTGTGTTAAATTATCTTCTTGATTAAGAAACTGATAAGTATCATCATAAAATTTTAATATTGCAGACAGTTCTATTGCTGATGTAGATGGATCTGAAATTATATTTTCTAGTTCGTTCCAAATTGTTTTATCAACAGTAATTTCAATAAAACCACTCGGTGTATATGTTTCGCCTTGATCACGATACATTTCATACCATTTGTTGATTTTATCTTGATATGGATGTGTTATATTGTCGCTGCTTTTCATGCCATTTCCTCGATTATTATCTATTTTTTCTCTTGTCTTAATTTTATCGTAACATTTTGACTTACTATGATTATTATACGTTATATTAATTAAGATTTTATGATTAATAAGAAATTTTTATAGCAGAGTCCCTATCTCATTCCTAAAAGGTAAAATTATGTTTTTTCATTGAGTTACGATAGACTGGATGTTAAAAGCTTAAGTTATTCTTACTGGCATCATGAGTTTTTTATATTTTTTATACAATTAAACCAGCCTTTTAATTTTAATAAATAAACCCCAAAAATAACAGCGGAATAACTCCCTTACTCGCAATAGCTATATCATCTTTAACCAAAAACCCAGGCCCATCAAGGTCAGCAATTTGTTGTCCTGTTTTATTTTTGCCCCCAATTTCAAAATAGTGTGTCTTGGTTCTAAAGTCAGCTTGTTTTGAATAATAAACAGGGTGGTTGGCATCTCGCATTGTTTGGATAAAATATAATTCGCGTAACATACCTTTATTTAAAGGATCGCCAACAAATTGCTGCAAGGTATAAAGTAAAGTTGTGTTATGCAAAAATATTTTCTCTGGTTTTCGTAAATATTGATTACCCCCTTCGAAAGGATAAATCATTTGTATTAAGCCAACGTCCTGCAGAATTTTTAAATAATGAAATATCGTTTGATGTGCAACATTCATGTTTTTTGCAATATTATTTGTATTGACTTCACCCGGCGGAATGGTTGAAAGATAACTTAAAATTTTTTGAAATAAATGTAAGTTGTGTGTTTTCAAATCAAAATAATTCGGAATATCTTCAAAAATAATTTTATTAATTATTCGCATGACACGCTCATAATATGAATGCGGTTCTTCAAATATAAAAGGATAGTAACCCGTTGCAAGATAGGTTTGAAAATGCCGTAAGATTTTTGGCGTCAAACCAAGCTTGTTAAATTTTGTTGGATTGGCGAGTAATGACGATAATTCAATGGGTTCAAAAGAAGCTTTTTCGGAAAAATTTAAATACTCTCTGAATGACATGCCTGAAAGATGATATATTTTTGTTCGACGTGAAAGATCATAACTTCCTTGTGTTATTTCAAGCATAGAACTTCCAGAATAAACTATTTTTATATCGGGAAAGGCATCATATAAATTTTTAATTTCTTGGTTCCAGTTATCATATTGATGAATTTCATCAATGAAAAAAAACCGATAACCTTCTAAATGATACAAATCATTTACAAATTTCAGTAAGGTACTGCCATGAAAATAAACAGAATCTGCGGAAAAATAAAATGCTTTTTGTGTATGAATTAAATTTTCTTTGATGTATTGAAGCATGAGCGTTGTTTTGCCAACACCACGCGCACCGACAAGTCCTGTCAAGCGACCAGGTTGAAAATTTGGGTATAAATAACGTTTAAAGGACAGCTCTGTGTTGAAAAGTAATCGTTCAAAAGTTTCCTGGAGAAAGGTGTCCAATTTAAGTATACTCCAAAAATTATAGTAATTTATTTAAGTATACTTTAATTACAAATAATCTGCAAATTCAAGCACTGCTCATCACAACGAGTGTTTGTAAATAAAAAGATCAAAAAACATAATTTTTAAAACAATATACTTAAATACATTAATTTCAGAATGAATTGATGATTATATCATCTTGTACTTTTGTGTTTTTAACGGCATTCTATGCCCACTAAATTTTTAGAGGATCGACATCGTGGGACATCATCATCACAGTTCTAGAAAGCACAAAAAAACAAATAAAATTAAAAATAAAACTAAACCTCAAACTCAACTTCAACCTCAAACTCAATTTCACACCCACACTCAAACTCATATCAAAACTCATACCAAAACTAACACTAATATCAAAACTAACACTAATGCCAAAACTAAAACAACAAACATACAAGCAATCAACAATACAGATATCAACCTCACACTCAAAAAAGTGTCACCAACAAAGACAATGTTAATAGGTTCTTTTCCTTGCGAAGAAATGGCTGCTCACATAAGGAATGAAGCTGTTGATAGCATGACAGAAAAAGATGATCAAAAAGCAATTTCAGCTGTGACTTATCGCTATTTGCAAAGTAGGTTTCATCAATCAGACACTTTATGTTGTGTTGCATGGTCCACGATGGTATTAGTGATGCTCATTCCAGTGACTTATTATTCCTATTGTAGCTGGAGTGATTCGAATACAGCATTTGAAGAGCAGCATTTTAGAATAAAGTTTTTATCGTCATTAATAGTGATGGGTTTAATAAGTGTACCCAGCGCTGTGAATACGGCTAATACATTAAGATACAAAGAAACAAAAAATGGTTGTGAGGCATGGTTGAAACATAAAATGGATCAACAAGGCTTGAATAAAGTAAAAGAACAAGAATATTCTTCTTACAAAGATTTTTATTTGCATCAACCAAAAAAGGCAGGAAAAATGTTTGCTGAACATATCATTTCTCATAAGCCGAAATAAGTAGCGTTACTCAATCAACAAACTGATGTTGTTCTTTTTTCCAAGCAGGTCGGCAAGAAAGAAATAATTTCATATTGCCATCCCAAAAATATTTTTCGCCTGCTTCAATCAAAACAATATCACCAGCAGATAAGCGATGTTCTTCGTGATTAATGACGATTTTGCCTGTTCCTTCGAAGACATAGGCTAACTCATCACATTGTTGATTGACGACTCGACGTTCATTAGGATAGCGGCCGGTGATGGTTGCGAGGGCCCCATCAAGTAAATCATAATTTAAAGCGAACTCTGTGATTGAGCACGTTGGACTATTTGATTTTTCTTTTGCTTGGTGTTTAAAAGATATTTTCATTTTGTTTTTCCTTTTATCGCTTAGACCCTGGTCCCCAAGATTTTCTAGCGATGTCAGCAGAAGTCTCTGGTGTGACGATAGGTTTTTTAGGAACACCTAAAAATTTTTCAGGAATTGCCATGAATTTTTCTGGAAGAATGGGTCTTTCAGAGATGACAGGTTTTTCAGTGACGACAGGTTGCTGAGAGATAGTCGTAGGTTTTGCAGCGTCTATATTTTTGTCGACAGCTACGTTTTTTTCAGTAGCCGTGTTTTTTTCAGTAGTTGTCGTTTTTTCAGTAGCGATATTTTTTTCAGCGATAGCAGCGGGTTTTTCACCTTTGTTTGCATTAGCCGCCGCGGCTGCCGCAGCGTTTTTTTGTTGCATTATTGTTCTAGCTGACTGGGCAATGGGTGAACCACCCAATAAGGTGACCAATCGGTTAAAGGCATCGCCTTGTTGACGTTTTACTTTAACGAATCCTGTATCAAGACCTGCTGGCCCCGTCGTAAGATCGATGGTTCCTTCTTTTGAAGTTTGTTCTACACCGCCAAAAACAGGCGCCCCGCTTTTATTACCTGTTGGTTGCGATGAAAATACAGAACTTTTTTTCAATGATTCTCTGTGATCTTTTTCTTTACTCGCTATTGTTTTACGTTTTTCAATCGTACTCGATTGCATTTCTTCAGATTTTTCTTTTTCCTCTTGATTCAATTCTTCCTGTTCTTTGCGTAATAGTCTTTTGTCCGCTTCTGCTTGAACTTTAGCTTTTGAATCAATTTTATATCCTGTTTTACTGGTAGAACTACCTTCAGTATCAGCAGGTGATTTTAATTTATCCATCGCAGTTTTTCGGCAAGAGGCACAAATATTGCCGTAAATTAAGCCTTGCGACCCGCTCAATTGTGAGAAGGCCGTTAAAGGTTTTTGTTCGCCGCAAACAGAACAAATTTTAGTTAAATGTGGGTTATTCATGGCATTGGTGAGATAATGTTATTTAATAAATTTAATTAGTAATATAGCATAAATGTTTAGATTAGTTTACCAAATGTCCAATTATATGAAAAGGGGCTTACATTAAGCCTTCTCTGGAATTTGTGTAGGAAAAAAGCTGTCGCAATATTATATCAAGATAATATCGAGGAAAAATAATGCAAAATCGTATCAATATCGTTTTGTTAGGTCGTTATGATAATGAAAAACTCACCAAATTTATTGAGGATACGCAGCCTAAACAAGGAGGAATACCTCTTAATGGAATTGATTTTTACGTTACGACAATCAATTCCGTTACCTATCAAATATGGGACGGACGGCCTTTGATGAGATATTCGTCTTATGAGGCACGACATTACTTTCAACGTGTGCAAGTTGTTATTTGTTTTGATGTAGAGGATGATAAAAAAAATATAATATATAGCGATTATCCTTCTTTAAAACTGATAGATTATGACAATTCAATCAAGCCAAAAGATTTTTTATCTCTTCTTGTTAAAAAACCAGATGATCAATTCATTTCTACAATGAGGACAAAATTAACATTATTATTTTTTTCTCAAAAAGATGCTGAATGTGTTTTTAGTGAAATGGGAATTCCGCTAGAATTGATTAAATATATTTTAAATATTTTGATGCAGTGTGCGTTTAAAGAAGTAAGTTCTGTGACAAAATTTTATTTTTTTAAATCACCAGAAGAAACAAGAGCTCCAACCTATTTGTTGTCAGCGGTTAATTCTGCCCCCGAGCATGACATGCAAACGCAAGATCAAGATGAGAGTATAGTGAAACGGGCATTGAATAAATGCAGCGTGATGTGAATCCTTTTCAATAATCTCAAATTTTATGCAACAGAAGACTTGCTTGCAGCAAATAGATTCGCTATCCTCATTCGTTCTCGTAACTTGTTCACTTTAACTAACCTGGACACTTGCTTATGAATAGGTGCGAATTAAATCAAATTAACACTACTAATTTCACGATAAGATCGGAGAATCACAACATGACAAAAGGACCATCTCTACAAGATCCTTTCTTAAATTCATTACGGAAAGAAAAAATTCCTGTTTCCATTTATTTGGTCAACGGAATTAAATTGCAGGGCATCATTGAATCATTTGATCAATTTGTCGTTTTATTAAAAAACACGGTCAGTCAAATGGTTTATAAACACGCTATTTCTACTATCGTGCCAGCCAGAAATGTATCTTCTCCTTTTGAATACAGCAATGGTAATAATGGTTTTCACACTCATCAAAATGGTAATGGTGGAAAAAATGGTGGGCATATGAAACCGCCAATAATTTCACACGAGTGACATGATGAGTACTGTGAATGACTGATGATCGTCCTGATGCTGGGGAACGTGCGGTATTGGTTCACATCCATTTTCCTGCAGGAAAAATGGAAGAAGACCTAGAAGAACTCAAAGAATTAGCTATCTCGGCAGGTGCTAAAATAGTTCATATTGTGACTGGTGCGCGAAAAACGCCTGAGTCTAGATATTTTGTAGGCTCAGGTAAAGCAGAAGAAATTCGCGATGTTGTTACAGCGGCCCAGGCAGAATTGATCATTCTCAATCACAATTTAACACCTGCACAAGAGCGTAATCTTGAACGTCTGATTAAATGTCGAGTTGTAGACCGTACAGGTTTAATTCTTGATATTTTTGCTAAGCGTGCGCGTAGTTTTGAGGGAAAGTTGCAAGTTGAATTAGCTGTATTAAAGCATCTTTCTACTCGATTGATACGCGGATGGACACACTTGGAACGTCAACAAGGCGGTATCGGTTTACGTGGTCCTGGTGAAACACAATTGGAAACGGATAGACGTTTGATACGTAATCGTATCAAAATCATTACTGCGCGATTAGCAAAAATTCGTGAACAACGCAATCAAGGAAGACGTTCGCGACGTCGAGCTGTGATACCAACCGTTGCTTTAGTTGGTTATACCAATGCAGGTAAATCAACTTTATTTAATCGACTGACAGGATCATCAGTGTATGTTGCGAACCAATTATTTGCTACGTTAGACCCTACTTTGCGTCGTATGAATTGCGTTGGATTTGGCCCTATTATTTTTGCAGATACGGTTGGTTTCATCAGACATTTACCACATCATCTTGTGGAAGCATTTCATGCGACTTTAGAAGAAGTCAGCGAAGCGGATTTATTATTGCATGTGGTTGATGCGCATGATGAGCAAAAAAATACGCATATTGATCAAGTCAAACAAGTATTAGAAAGTATTCATGCGGAAGAAGTGCCTACTTTATTGGTCTATAATAAAATCGATTTAGATACGGCTTTTTCTCCTCATACAGACAATAATCTTGATGGCGATCCAGCGCGTGTATTTATTTCTGCTTATTATGATCGTGGGATAGACCAATTGTTGGAAGCAGTGAGTGAATTACTTGGTAAACATTTTTCGGAACAAGAAATTATTTTGACACCGCTGCAAACTAAATTAAGAGCGGCATTATACGAGCGAGATAGTGTGTTATCAGAAAAAATTGATGACGCAGGTTGTTATCATTTACGTGTACGTTTACCGCGGGATGAAATAAAAAGGTTATTAAATCATGGGTAGAAGTATTGTTGTTTTAGGTAGTCAATGGGGTGATGAAGGCAAAGGAAAAGTTGTTGATATGCTAATGGAACAAGCCGATGTGGCTGTGCGTTTCCAAGGCGGTCACAATGCAGGTCATACTTTGATGATCGATGGACAAAAAACAATTTTGCGTTTAATTCCTTCAGGTATTTTGCATAAACACGCCATGTGTTTAATTGGAAATGGTGTTGTTTTATCACCCACGGCTTTATTAGAAGAAATGGAAGAATTAGAAAGACGCGATATTCCTGTGTCTTCTCGATTGCGCATTAGCGAAGCGTGCACACTGATTTTACCTTATCATGTTGCACTGGATCGTGCGCGTGAAGATGCAAAAGGTAAAGCAAAAATTGGAACGACAGGACGTGGTATTGGTCCTGCTTATGAAGATAAAGTCGCACGACGCGCTGTGCGTTTTGGTGATTTGTTTAATGAAAAACGATTAAGCGAGCGTTTAGAACAAGCACTCGATTATCATAATTTTGTTTTGCAAAATTATCATCGTCATGAACCCATTGAATTTCGACCACTGTTAGATAATTTATTAATGTTTGTTCCTAAATTAAAACCCATGCGTGCAGATGTTTCTCTTTTACTTGATCAATATCGTCGTGCAGGTAAAAACATGATGTTTGAAGGTGCGCAAGGCACATTGCTTGATGTGGACCATGGGACTTATCCCTTTGTGACTTCTTCAAATACGGTGGCAGGCGCTGCTTCAACAGGCAGTGGTTACGGGCCTTTACATTTCGATGCGATTTTAGCCATTACTAAAGCTTATACCACACGTGTGGGATCAGGGCCCTTTCCCACAGAATTACATGATGAAGTCGGAAAACATTTATCAACGCAAGGAAATGAATTTGGTTCAGTGACAGGACGTCCGCGTCGTTGTGGATGGTTAGATATTGTTGCATTGCGTCATGCGATTCAACTCAATAGTTTTTCTGGATTATGTATTACTAAATTAGATGTATTAGATGGTCTGTCGACTGTGAAAATTTGTACCGCATATCGTGTGAAAGGTGAAGTGTTGTCGCATTTACCAATAGAACAAGATGTATTTGCTGAATGTGAACCTATTTATGAAGAATTACCAGGATGGAAAGAATCAACAGCAGGGATCAAACAATTCAAACAATTACCTGCAAATGCTCAACATTATTTATTACGCTTGGAAGAATTAGCCGGTGTGCCGATTGATATGATTTCAACGGGATCGGATAGAAAGGATACGATTTTGATTAGGCATCCGTTTGCTTAGTGAAATTGATAGCTGCCGAGGAGAGGACTTGAACCTCCACGGGGTTTCCCCCACAGGCATCTGAAACCTGCGTGTCTACCAATTCCACCACCCCGGCATGTGAGGCAATTTAACCATGACGAAATCAAAAACACAAATAGTAGAATTAAAAGGTGTGGGCAAGCAGCTTGCTCATCGTTTAGCCCGTTTAAATATTTTTGAAATTAAAGATTTGTTATTTCATTTTCCAACGCGATATCAAGATAGAACGCAGTTGCAATCTATTCGTTATCTCAAGCCAAATGAAGAAGCAGTGATTGAAGGTGTGATGACATTAGTTACTAAACCATCGCACGGTCGAACAAAATTATTGTGTGAATTACAAGATGAAACAGGCAAATTACATTTGCGATTTTTTCATGTGTTGTCTTTTCAATTTAACATTTTGCAAATAGGCACGCGATTACGATGTTATGGCACGGTGCGTTTGGGGCAAAAGGGATTAGAAATGTTTCATCCTGAATTTCAAGTGATCACGGCAGATAATTTAATTCCAATGGAGGAACATCTCACGCCGATTTATCCTGCGACCGAAGGCATCAGTCAACACATGTTAAGAAAATTAAGTTTGCAAGCATTAACATGGATGCAAAATTCGTTTACTGATCTCGTTCCTCAAACTTTGTTACAAACCTTACCTCGTTTACAAGAAGCTTTACATTTTGTGCATCAACCGCCGTCTAAAATAAACTTATCAACATTAATGAATTATCAATCACCAGCACAAAAAAGATTGATTATTGAAGAACTACTTGCGCAGCGCATCAGTCTTTTGCAATTAAAAAAAACAATTCAACAGCAAACGGCATTGGCGCTTCCTCTTCATGAAACGATTATCCAACAATTTATTCAGTCATTACCTTTTCAATTAACGACTGCGCAATCCCGTGTCTTAAAAGAAGTGCAAACTAATTTAATTCAATCACATCCTATGTTGCGTTTGGTGCAAGGTGATGTGGGTTCAGGTAAAACGATTATTGCAGCATTAGCAATGCTTCAAGCAGCGACAAATCAATATCAAGCTGTTTTGATGGCGCCAACAGAATTATTAGCAGAACAACATTATCATACGATGCAAAAATGGTTTGCGCCTTTTTCTATTGAAGTTGTTTTATTAACAGGACAAACGAAGGCACGCGCTCAAACTTTACAAATGATAGAAAATGGAAAAGCAAAAATCATTGTTGGAACACATGCTTTATATCAAGAAAAAGTTATCTTCAATCAATTAGCATTGATTGTGATTGATGAACAACATCGTTTTGGTGTGGGACAACGTGATTTGCTGCGAAAAAAAGGAGAAAAATGTGAATATTATCCTCATCAATTAATGATGACAGCGACACCAATTCCACGGACATTAGCAATGAGTTTTTATGCTGACTTAGATTGTTCGACGATTGATGAATTGCCGCCTGGCAGAACGCCGATTATCACGAGTGTGATGGCAAATCATCGTCGTGAAGAAATCATTGCACGCATACGTGAAGCTTGTCAGCAAGGGAGACAAGTGTATTGGGTGTGTCCATTAATTGAAGAATCAGACGTTTTAACTTGTCAATCTGCTATTGCAACAGCAGACATGCTTCAACACAATTTATCAGAATTAAAAACAGGATTAATTCATGGAAAACTTCGTGCGCAAGAAAAAGAAAATATCATGCGTGCATTTAAATTAGGTGAAATAAAAGTATTGGTCGCAACAACGGTGATTGAAGTGGGTGTTGATGTGC
>JABDCN010000012.1 GCA_013288125.1 Gammaproteobacteria bacterium | reverse complement strand
TCCAGCACTTAACGGTATTACAGTCACTTTAAATGGTATCATCAATAATTCAAATATTAGTACATGGAATGGCACAGTCAGTATTAATGATACAGGAAATGTTGCAACCACACTTTCATCTCTTGCAAGACAACTAGGTGAAAATGTTGGGAGTTATAATGTAACAGCAGCAGGATTTAATGCATTAACAGGTAGCGCAGCTGGTAATTATAATGCACCAACATTTAGTGGTTCCCCAACCTTAACTATTACGCCAGCACCATTAACGGGTAGCATTGCAAATCAATCTAAAATTTATGGCGCAAATGATCCAACACTTGGCAGCATTGGTGTTACATTAAATGGCATTATTAATAATGCAAGTATCAGCACATGGAACGGAACAGTTAGTATTAATGATACCGGTAATGTTGCAACAACACTTTCTTCATTAACAAGAGCAGCAGGCGAAAATGTTGGAAGTTATAATGTGACAGCTGCTGGCTTTAATTCACTAACAGGCAGTGCAGCTGGAAATTATAGTGCACCGATATTTACTGGTTCACCAACACTCACTATTACACCAGCATCATTGACAGGCAGTATTGCAAATCAAGCTAAAATTTACGGTGCAAATGATCCTGCGCTTAACGGTATTACAGTCACTTTAAATGGCATCATCAATAATTCAAATATTATTACATGGAATGGAACAGTCAGTATTAATGATACAGGAAATGTTGCAACTACGCTTTCATCCTTAACAAGAACAGCGGGTGAATCAGTAAGCGGTAGTCCTTATGCAATCACAGCAGCAGGATTTAATGCATTAACAGGAAGTGCAGCTGGTAATTATAGTGCACCAACCTTTAGCGGTTCACCAACTTTAACTATTACCCGTGCTAATTTAACAGGCAGTATTGCAAATCAATCTAAAGCATATGGTGCAAATGATCCATCACTTGGTGGCATTGGTGTTAACTTAACCGGATTAATTAATCGTACTGTTGCAACATGGAATGGTAATGTGAGCATCAATGATAGTGCGCTCACATCAATTGTTTCATCACTTACAAGACAAGTTGGTGAAAATGTTGGAAGTTACAATATTACGTCTGGCACATTCATTGCGCCTTCATCAAATTATAATTCACCGGTATTTACTGGCACACCAACACTAACGATTACACCTGCATCATTAACTGGCAGTATTGCAAATCAAAATAAAGTTTATGGTACAAGTGATCCCGCACTTAATGGTATTACAGTTATTTTAAATGGCATCATCAATAATTCAAATATTATTACATGGAATGGAGCAACAAGTATTAATGATATTGGAAATGTTGCAACAACACTTTCATCACTCACTCGTCAAGCAGGTGAAAATGCAGGTAACTATAATATTACCTCAGGAACACTTAATAGTTTAACTGGTAGTGCAGCAGGCAATTACAATGCGTCGTCATTCAATACTTCAAATAATCCTATTTTAACTATCACGACAGCACCATTAACTGTTAATGCTAATCCAGCCAGTGTTGTCTATGGTAATCCTAATCCTACATTTACTTATAATGCGATAGGATTAATTAATAATAGTGTGACAAATTGGATGGGTGTATCGACCTTAATTAATGATCACATGAGTGGATCGTTGGGCTCAGTAGTAGCAACAAATGTTGGTAATTATCCAATTCCAGTGGGAACACTGACAGCAGGTTCAAATTATCAAATGACATATAATAGCGCGAATTTAAGTATTACCCCAGCCACACTCACTTCATCCGGCATCGTCGCGAATGATAAAGTTTACAATGGTACAACCAGTACAACATTAAACTTAAGTAGCGCAATGTTAATAGGAGTAATTGGCATCGACAATGTATCCATCGATTCAAACGGCTATCAAGCTAATTTTACGACACCAAATATTGGTACGAATATTACTGTGATTGTTAGTAATTTAGGTTTAACTGGTACTGCTGCAGGTAATTATATTTTGACACAACCTACAGGACTAATTGCTTCGATTACAGCAGCTCCCATACCGCCACCAACACCACCTATACCACCAACACCGTCTATTCCAAATACAGGTGTGCCATATCAAGTAGTCATTCCAACTAATTTAACATCAATAGCAGGGCAAACTTTCTTCGTTTATTTATATGGTTCTAATCAAGGTAGTACTTCAACTATTCAATATCAAAATGTAAAGGGATCATCCAATGAACAAAAAGGTGGTTCGTGTCTGTATGTTGGAAATTCAAGAGTGTGTACTGCGAACAATAATAATATCACTCATCTTTCATTACCTGTACCCACTAGGCAAACAGGCGTAGGGAGTCAAACTCGAACATCGGAAAAATTTTCTGAATATTAAAACTTAATTAACATTAAAAAATACTCTATAAAGCATAACGTCATTCTTATTTTGAATATTCTTTTTAAGAATGACGCATGCTGTTTTGCCATTTAGATTAAAATGGTCTTAGTTTAGTTAATTGCGGTGTACGATAAGAAGATTCTTGTGGTTGAATTTCAGGTTTCTTAACAGGTAATTCACCATCTTTCGCTTTTTGTAATGCTTTTCGTGTATCTTCATAAAATAAACGTATCAAATCCAATGTAATATAAGGTTCTAAATTATCACTATCTTCCATTTTTTCCCAACCGCACGTTAAACGATCATAGATTTCATTCCAAGCTTGAGTCGCTGCGGTGCCTTGTATGTACTTTGAAGAAAACATGCAATTAGTATTACGACCTGTGTTTGATTCTTGAGGATCATAGTTATAGCAATCCAATAAATAAGCCATATGACGGCTGTATTTTACTTTAATTGGCGTATCAGTTTGGCCAGCGCTTATATAATTGACAAATTGATCCCAGCGTTCTTCATCTATACTACCATCTGGCTTATAAATACGAGCTGTTCCGAGATGTAAAAACTTTGCAAATCCTGTATCCTCATCAGGAAGAAAACTTGCACCTGTGACAGGACAAACAATGTTTGAGCTGGAATGTGTTGCATTGAATGTTGAAATAACCTCTCCTTTTATCCAAGATTGACTACTATGAATTTCTTCTAAACCATTTGAGACTGTCCCAGGCGTAAAATTGCCTAAGTCATCAGTAAATAAATTTCCGTGACGACCTAATGCACTTTGTAAAAATCTTGTTGTTGACATTGATGTTTATCCTTTTATGTGGTTTCATTCAAATCAACAGTAAGATAGATAAATTAATCGTATTAATAAAATATATTACAGATATAGTTATAATAAGGATTTTTTATGATGCCATCAGCAAAAGAATTATCGTATTTTTATACGGCTGCGATAACAGAGAACCTATCAAAATCAGCCTCACAACTTGGCGTTAGTCAGCCTGCGCTTACCTTAGCAATAAAACGATTAGAATTAACAATAGGCGCCTCACTTTTTATTAGACATAAAAAAGGCGTGACATTATCGAAAGCAGGGAAACATTTTCTCGCTCATGTTAAACCGCTTATCCATTATTGGGAAAATGCAAAATTAGAAACGCGAAATCATCAAAATGAAGTACAAGGAAAATATCGTATCGGTTGTCATTCTATTTATATGATGAGGCTGACAAAAATATTATCTTTATTATTAAAAAACTATCCTAACCTTGAATTTGATATTCATCATGATATTTCGAGAAGTATAAATGAGAAAATTATTAATTTATCAATTGATATTGGTATTGTAGCAAATCCTATTCAACATCCAGATTTAATTATTACAAAGTTATATGAGAGTGAATACTCAATGTGGATGTCTGATGATCCCATTATTAAAAAAAAATTATATTCGAAGAATAATATTCTAATTTGTGATCCTAATTTAGCTCAAACAAATATTTTATTAAAAAAACTTAAACGATCTAAAATTAATTTTTCACGTATGTTGACAACAAGTTCGATTGAATCTATCGCAACACTAACCGCGGCAGGTTGTGGAATTGGGATGTTACCTGATTGCTATGTAGCAACTCAATTTGCGGATAGTCTGCGTCGAGTTCCTAAATCGCCGGTTCATAGTAATGAAATTTGTTTGGTCTATCGTCATGAAATTCGTCATCTTTCAGCAGTTAAAGAGATAACAAATAAAATTAAGGAGCATTTGAAAAAAGAGCAGTTCTAATTGCAATGACTTCAGGATGACTTTCATCCTTGTAGACAGTATTGGCAATAGAATGCGCCACGTGATAGTGCTTTGAAGCTTCGAGATACATTTTTTTCCCTTTAAAACTTTTCCCCATGCAGCGACAAGTATAGGCAATATTTGCGTGGGCCATTGTAGAGTAAGATTCAATTTGCAAATTTAGTGCATGTGTGAATGCGTCAATTGCCTTATCATATTCTCCTATCGCATTATAATTATTTCCTCTATCATTTGAGATAATGGCTTTCATCACAGCATATTCAATGTTGTCGGGATCCGTTTCGTTAATTGAACCAATACAAATAAGTAGTTTTCTATAATCAATGTTACTATTAATATCAAATGTTAAATTATTTTCAGATTTTTCTAAACAATCCAATGATAATTGATAATCGCCATTAAAATAATGTAATTTAGATTCTAAAAAATAAAGAAATGGATATAATGATTGATCACTTTCTTTTATTAATTGTTTAAGAATATTTTGAGCAAGAGGAATATTTTGATTGTTCCAAATACAATGAAAAGCTAAAATACATAAATCAAGTTGTACTTGTTTAACTTTTTGTACTTGTTTAACTTTTTCAGGGCTTGAATGAGAAATTGCTGTTAACTTTTCTGAATCAAGAATGAATTGATCCGCAATCTGCCATGATGTTTTATCAATATAATGATATTGCTCGGCTATATGTTTCATATCTGTCCTTAGAAAATTGTCATTAAAATTAAATATTCTTAGCAAGTATTATATAGATCAATTTTTATTAAGCATAGTAGTATAATGTATTAATTTTATAATTCACTATACAATTCAATCTTACAAATGGATTAATCAAATGAATACTTTATTATCTTCTTACAAATTATCAGATACTATTTATCTTAAAAATAGAATTGTCATGGCACCCATGACAAGAAGATGCGCATTAGAAGATCATACGCCAACAGAGATAATGGTTCCTTATTATGCAAGACGAGCAGATGCTGGTTTGATTGTCACTGAAGGGACGTTAATCAGCGAAGATGCTATTGGATATGGAAATGTGCCTGGCATATTTACTGACGAACACATTAATGCCTGGCATAAAATAACGACAGCGGTCCATCAAAATGGTGGAATCATTTTTATACAACTATGGCATTGCGGCCGTATTTCCAATATAAAATTTCACCAAGGATTATTTCCTATCTCATCATCTTCTACCCATGCCAATGTGATGTTGGGCAGCACTCAATTACCTTGCAGTCCTTCAAGAGAAGCAACCAAAGAAGAAATTGATGGTTTGATTTTAACTTATACTCAAGCCGCTAAGAATGCGATGGCTGCTGGATTTGATGGTATCGAATTACATGGTGCAAATGGATATTTGATCGATCAATTTTTACATGAATGTACCAATCAACGTTCAGATGAATATGGAAATACGCCAGAAAATAGAAGTCGTTTTGTATTAGATGTCATTCAATCCTGTGGAAATGCTATTGGATATGACCGAGTCAGTATTAGATTATCTCCAGCAGGTCATATGAATGAAATTATCACTTCTCATCATGATAAACATACTTTTACTTATTTATTAGAAAAATTGAATTTATTCAATATTGCTTATGTTCACACTGGGACATTTGATGATGCAATTGAATATCCTGAACTTGATAATAAAACGATGACTGATTTTATTCGATCCGTCTATAACGGGACAGTAATTGCATCGGGTGGTTATAACTTAGATTCAGCTAAATCGAAAATCGATAAAAAGGAATGTGATTTAGTCGCTATTGGCCGCTTATTTATTTCTAATCCCAATTTGATATTGAATTTAAAAACTGATAATGCATTAATCGATTATGATAAGAGTATGTTGGGGCTGGAACTCTACTAGTTCAATTTGGCGATACCCATAAGAATGTGCTAGATTATGTTCTAACCATTTGATTTATGCATTAATCAGGAATGATTTTTACATGTGGGCACTTCGCTGTCTTATCATGCTTGTCCTTACTGCTGCTATTACATCATGCATGGTAGGCCCCAATTTTCGTCAGCCTGCAGCTCCGGCCGTTGACAGTTACACCGAAAAACCGCTTCCCTCAAAAACAGCAAGTGCAAAATCGCTTAAAAAAGCAGGACAATCTCAGTATTTTGTTTCAGCAGAAGATATTTCTTCTGCTTGGTGGGCGCTCTATCACTCTCCCGAAATTAATATGTTGATTCGTACAGGTCTGGCCAATAGTCCTAACTTGGCCTCTTCTTACGCCGCTTTGCGACAAGCGCAAGAAGCCGTCAATATTCAAATTGGCAATGCATTGCTTCCAGCTTTTAATTTGGGTTTGACGGGCCAGCGGCAACGTTTTTCAGATGCATCGATTGGTGTGCCTCAAGGAACATCCGTCTTTAATTTATTTAATACATCTGTCAGCGTCTCATATACCTTGGATTTGTTTGGTGCGGCACGCCGTCAATTAGAAGCTTTGTATGCACAAGTCGATTATCAACAATTTCAATTAATTGGTGCGCATATTGCATTGACAGCCAATATTGTGACGACAGCAGTCACCATTGCCTCATTACAAGCTCAAATTGAAGCAACCAATGAATTAATTCATATGCAAGAAGAGATTCTTCATATTACCAAACAACAATTTAAATTAGGTGCTGCATCAAGTGAAAATGTGCACACGCAAGAAACGTTAGTCGCACAAACGATTGCAACTTTGCCTCCCTTAGAAAGACAATTATCGGTTTCTCGTCATGCACTTTCT
Organism: Gammaproteobacteria bacterium; assembly: GCA_013288125.1. Taxonomy (GTDB): domain Bacteria; phylum Pseudomonadota; class Gammaproteobacteria; order DSM-16500; family DSM-16500; genus Aquicella. Next base: position 36,060 of record JABDCN010000012.1, on the reverse strand, counting down.
GTTTTGGTCGGTAGTTTTCCAAACGGGCCATTACCGGTGATTCGTTTAAATGCGCTTACCTTACCAAAAACATTACCTGTGAGTTTACCATCACGATTAGTCAGACAACGTCCTGATATTCGTGCTTCAGAAGCTTTATTACACGCAGCAAGTGCTCAAATTGGTGTCGCAACTGCAAATTTATTTCCACAAATATCTTTAACAGGGAATTATGGTTGGGAGGCAGTGGCACCGGCACAATTATTCGGTAGCAGGACCAAAGTATGGTCTTATATGGCTTCAATCACACAACCCCTTTTTCATGGGGGTGCTTTATGGGCTACAAGACGACAAGCCATTGATGCTTATCAACAAGCTGATGCACAATATCGACAAGTGGTTTTACAAGCCTTTCAAAATGTGGCTGATACCCTTCGAGCATTAGAAACTGATGCACGTGCTTTACGTGCTGATCGAGAAGCAGAAGAAGCTGCGCGAATTAATTTTAATTTGACACGTAAACAATTTAAGTTAGGTGGTCAGAGTTTTCTTAATTTGTTAAATGCGGAACAACAATATGTCACCACAAAGCTTGCACGCATCCAAGCGCAAGCGGCAAGATACAATGATACTGCTGCATTATATCAAGCTTTAGGCGGTGGTTGGTGGCATCAAGAATGGTGCGTAAAGGAATGCGTATGAATAATCTAATGAATAAGTTCATTAACAAGCTAAAGAATTATCCGATGAGCAAGTATATCAATAAATTAATGAGCGACCCAAAGAATAAACCAATGAAAATGATGCTGATCTCACTGGGCATTTTATTTAGTGCTATTTTTCTTTGGAAAATGTTTCAAACATTATTAATGGATCATTTTCTTGCATCAGGCCCGCCACCTGTAACAGTTTCAGCGATTACAATTGATTATCAACCTTGGCAACCACATGTCAAGGCAGTCGCAAGTTTGCGCGCGGTTCAAGGAGTTAATGTGACAACGTCTTTGGCAGGTCTTGTGCAATCGATTTATTTCACACCGGGTAGTATCGTTAAACAAGGTCAATTACTCGTACAATTAAATGCAGATGCTGAAATAGGACAATTAAAAGCATTACAAGCCAGCAAAATGCTCGCTAAAATTACTTATCATCGTGATCTTGCGCAATATCATGTAGAAGCTGTTAGCAAACAAACGGTAGATAATGATAAATATAATTTTCAAAATTTTGCGGGACAAGTGATGCAGCAAGCTGCAACGGTTGAAAAAAAATCAATACGTGCGCCATTTACAGGTCGATTAGGCATTAGAAATGTGAATCTCGGTCAGTATGTTAATGTAGGTGATAGTATTGTGACACTACAAGCGTTGGATCCGATTTATGTTGATTTTTACGTGCCACAACAACAATTATCTGAATTAAAAACAGGACAAATCGTCACATTAACGAATAGTCATTTAAAACGAATTTATCACGGTAAAATTACAACGATAAATCCAGTGATTGATGAAAATACACGTAACGTAGAAGTTGAAGCAACTTTCTCTAATCATCAATATGAATTAACACCAGGTATGTTCGCGGAAGTAGAAGTTAATTCTGGCAGTAAATTATCTTATCTGACATTACCGCAAGCAGCGGTCGCATTTAATTCTTATGGTGATATTGTTTATGTGATCAAGAAAGAAGGAAAAGATAAGCACGGCAAACCCATCTTAACGGCACAACAAGTGTTTGTCACAACGGGTGATACACGCGGTGATCAAGTGGTTATTTTGAAGGGATTGAAAAAAGGAGACATGGTGGTGACAAGCGGTCAAGTTAAAATTAAAAATGGCAGCCGAGTTGCAATTAATAATTCAGTCGAGCCAGATAATAATCCTCATCCCACTGTCGGTAATGGTGAAGAATAATGGTTTTTACTGATTTATTTATCAAACGGCCAGTGCTTGCGACAGTTGTCAGTCTCATTATTTTTGTATTGGGATTACGCGCGATTTTTGGTTTGCCGATCATGCAATATCCTTTTACACAAAATGCTGTTGTTAGTGTGATTACAACGTATACGGGTGCTAGTCCTGCAACGGTTGCAGGTTTCATTACAACGCCGATGGAAAATTCGATTGCCCAAGCTAATGGCATTGATTATATGACATCGACGAGTACGCAAGGCACGAGTAATATACAAGTCAATTTGCTTTTAAATTATGATCCACTGAAAGCGTTATCTGATATTACAACAAAAGTCACTGCTGTATTAAATCAATTACCGAAAAATTCTCAGCAACCCGTTCTTTCTGTTGCTATTGGTGAAACCATTGATTCGATGTATATGGGATTTTATAGCGATGTCATTCCTAATAATCAAATTACAGATTATTTAATTCGTGTTGTGCAACCAAAATTACAAGCGATTAATGGTGTGCAAACAGCAGAAATTTTAGGGAGTCGGCAATTTGCTTTGCGTGCGTGGTTAGATCCTGTGAAGATGGCAGGATTTGGTGTCACCGCAAATGATGTGGCAAATGCTTTAGCTAATAATGATTTTATTTCTGCGGTGGGGCGTACTGATGGCAGGATGGTGACAGTTAATCTAACAGCTGACACAGGACTTGTGACAGTCGACCAATTTCGCAATATGGTGATTAAATCCAGAAATAATATTTTAGTACGTTTAGGTGATGTCAGCACAGTTTCATTAGGTGCGCAAAATTACGATTCTTCCGTCAGTTTCGATGGTAAATCCGCCGTTTATATTGGGATTAAATTGGCACCGAGTGCAAATTTATTATCAGTCATCAATAATGTTCGCCAAGTCTTTCCTGAAATCCAACAACAATTTCCTAAAGGATTAGAAGGTAACATTGTTTATGATGCGAGTGCTTATGTTCATAGCTCAATACATGAAGTGATTAAATCATTGTTAGAAGCCTTTTTGATTGTGAGTATCGTGATTTATTTATTTCTCGGCTCACTTCGTTCTGTTTTAATTCCTTTGATTGCAATACCGTTATCCATTATCGGCGCGTTTTTCATTATGTTGATGCTCCATTATTCTATCAATTTATTAACCTTATTAGCGCTTGTATTAGCGATTGGATTAGTTGTTGATGATGCGATTATTGTTGTTGAAAACGTGCAGCGGCTTATGGAAGAAGGTAAATCTGTCGTGCAATCTGCGTTGTTGGGTGCAAGAGAATTAGCAGGCCCGATTGTTGCGATTACTGTTGTTTTAATCGCGGTTTACTTGCCAATTGGTTTTATGGGCGGATTAACCGGCGCTTTATTTACTGAATTTGCATTTACACTAGCAGGTGCAGTGACGATTTCCGCTATTATTGCATTAACTTTATCTCCCATGATGTGTTCTAAATTTTTAAAACCAGATACGGATAAATCAAAACGTTCTTTTATTCATTATGTCGATAAACAATTTAAAAAATTAGAACAAGCTTATGAAAGAACTTTACATCATGCGCTTGATTTTTTGCCTGTGATTGGCGTATTTGCTGCGATAATTTTTTTAAGCAATTATTTTCTTTTTGTGACATCAAAATCTGAATTAGCACCACAAGAAGATCAAGGGATTATCATTGCGCAATTAACAGGTGCTCCGAATGCGACTATTTATCAGACAAAGTTATATTCAGATCAAATTTATAGTATTTATAAAAAATTTCCTGAATTTGCGCATTCCTTTCAAATTGATGGTGCAAATGGATTAAATGTTAGTATCGTTGGTATGGTATTAAAGCCTTGGGATGAAAGAACGCGTACCAGTAATGAAATACAACCGTTAGTACAAAATGATTTGAATCAAATTACAGGCGGAAAAATTGCTGCATTTCAATTACCTTCTTTGCCGGGAGGCGGAAGTGGTTTACCTATTCAATTTGTTATCACAACAACAAATGATTTTAATGATCTCAACGCAGTGACAAAATTATTGGTTGATAAAGCGCGCGCGACTGGTTTATTTATGTATATTGATCCAGATTTAAAAATAGATAAGGCACAAACAACGATTTTATTAGATAGAAATAAAATTTCGCAATTTGGTTTGACGATGCAAGATGTCGGTAATGTATTAGGTTTTGCTTTAAGTCAGGGCTATATCAATTATTTCAATTATGCGGGACGATCTTATCAAGTGATTCCGCAAACCATACGCATGTCACGTTTGAATAGCAAAAGTGTGTTGGATTATTACATTAAAACAGCAAGTGGCGAATCAATACCTTTATCAACGATTGCATCGTTAAAAACAACTGTCATGCCGGAATCGTTGAATCATTTTCAACAATTAAATTCGGCGACGATTTCTGCTATTGCATTTCCAGGTATTACGATGGGTGATGCCTTAGCGAAACTAAAAGAAATTGCGACGACTATTTTACCGCAAGGATATACGATCGATTATGCAGCACAATCTCGCCAATATATTAGGGAAGGTGCGACACTTATCTTCACTTTCTTTTTTGCGTTAATCATGATTTTTCTTTCGCTCGCTGCATTATTTGAAAGTTTTCGTGATCCTTTGATTGTATTGATTAGTGTTCCCATGTCAATTTGCGGGGCAATGATTTTTATTAGTTTAGGTGTTGGAGGGGCGAGTTTAAATATTTATTCTGAAGTAGGATTAGTGACGCTCATCGGATTAATCAGTAAACATGGTATTCTTATCGTGCAATTTGCAAATGATTTGCAAGCAGAAGGAAAGAAAAAAAGGGAAGCCGTGCAAATGGCCGCTGCGATTCGTTTACGTCCTATTTTAATGACAACCGTTGCGATGGTACTGGGTGTGATTCCATTAATTAATGCAAGTGGTGCAGGTGCTGTGAGTCGGTATAATATTGGATTAGTGATTGCAACCGGCATTGCAATTGGTACATTATTTACTTTGTTTGTTGTGCCAGCAGTTTATTTATTTCTGGCTGCTGATCATTCGCATAAACAAGCGTTAGATGATGATTTGGCAGATGAACCTATTACTTAAGGAGAATGTGATGGAAAAATTTATATTGTTGTGTTTAGTATGTTTAACATTGGGAAGCTGTTCATCAGGACCAACCTCTCATGATTCTGCTGATATGCGAAATGTTCCTGTGGTGCCAAATCAAGCTGGTAGTCATCAAGCCGCAACTACGGCAGCGCAAATGATTAGTCCGGTGACTTATTGACCTAATCGCGGAACGCTTATCGTTGGAGCGGTTAAGTTATTAAAGAAAAAATGAACAGCCTGACCCCATTTAAAAAATAAAGGGCTCCAATCAATCGTCAAAAAGTGTATATCCGTCATATATTAACACATAAAGAATATGATGCAGGAAAGTGGAGAAGATAAAATGTCAGCATTACGAGTAAATAATTTAAAAAATACAATCAAGCATTGGAAATATATTTCTCATAATATACGTGAGCCATTAAATGATAATGATTATGAGAGATTATCAAATTTACTTGATCATTTTTTGGATATGGTTGGAGATGATGAGAATCATGAATTAATTGGTCTTGTTGATGTCATTAGTCACATGATATCAATGTATGATGAACATAAAAAATATCAGATTAGCTCTATATCAGGGATTAAAGCCTTAAAATTTTTGATGGAACAAAATAATCTTAACCAATCTGATTTACCTGAAATTGGCAGTCAAGGGGTCGTTTCTGAAATTTTAAGTGGTAAACGTAAACTTAATATTAATCAAATTAAAAAGCTTGCTGATCGATTCCATGTTTCTGTGGAAACATTTATTGAGTAGTAGCGATATTAATATATATACGATATTCTAGCGTACCAATTTACTCATTAATATAAGCCAATGACTCGCATACTAATTATTGAAGATAACAAAAAAACAGCTAAATATTTGCAAACAGCATTACAAGAAAGTTATTTTATCACTGATGTTGCTCATGATGGGCGAGAAGGTTTATTTTATGCAATGCAAAATAAGTATGATGTTATTATTTTAGATGTGATGTTGCCGCATTACGACGGCTGGACAATTATTAAAACAATCCGACAATCAAATCAACAGACTTTTATTGTTTTTTTAACCGCATGTGATGCCATTAATGAGCGTATAAAAGGCCTTGAATTAGGGGCAGATGATTATTTAGTCAAGCCATTTTCATTTTCAGAATTGGTTGCGAGAATCCGTACTATATTACGACGTCAGCAACCCCAATCGTCTGATCTGATGCAAATAGCAGATCTTAAAATTGATATACAGAAACATAAAGTCATTAGAAGTGATCGGCATATTCCACTTACAGCCAAAGAATTTATGTTGTTACTATTATTGATGAAAAAACAAGGAGAAGTGTTATCACGTACTTATATTGCCGAACATGTTTGGGACATTAATTTTGATAGTGATACAAAAACAATTGATATGGCAATGAAACGATTGCGTGATAAAGTCGATGGAAATTTTACTAAAAAACTCATCCATACGATTAGAGGAGTAGGATATGTTTTGGAAATTAGGTAGATTTATCAATTTACGGTCACTTTCACTTGTTAATCGACTTATTCTAGTTTATAGCCTCACAACAATTACTATCATTAGTTTAGCGATTTGTATTTTATTTCCCTCACTTGAGAGAATTAATCACGCAGATCAAATTGATTATCAAGATCATTTTTTTAGCGCTTGTATGCAACGACTAGAGCTAAGCTTGATTGTCAGTGTTATCCTCGCTGTTATTTTTGCAAAAATAATTACTAACAAAAGTATAAAATATATTCAAAAATTTTCTCATAAAATGAAAATGGTCACTGTTAATTCATTAACTGAAAAATTTGACCCTAATGACATGCCTATCGAATTAAGGCCTTTGGCTGAATCTTATAATTTTATGCTGGAAAAATTACAAAAATCATTTTTACAGATGACACAATTTTCAGCGAATATCGCTCATGAGTTGCGTACGCCAATTCATAACTTAGTTGGTATTAATGAACTTGCTTTGTTAAATAATTATTCTCAAGAAAAGCAGCAGACTATTTTTGAATCGAATATGGAAGAATGTCAGCATCTTTTAAAATTAATTGAAAGTTTATTGTTTCTTGCGCATGCAGATCACGGGCAATTTAAAATACAAAAAACAAGTCTTTGTGGTCAAACTGAAATTAAAAAAATAATTGATTATTATGAGCCTATTATTCATGAGAATAATATTCGTATTCAGTGTGTTGGTGACGTTAGGGTTCAAGCTGATTCAACATTATTTAGGCGTGCAATGAGTAATATTATTACTAACTCATTGCGTTATACACCGCATAATGGAGAAATTTACATACAGATTTCATCAATACCTGAATACGTCTATATTTTAATTCGTGATACCGGTATAGGGATTGAAGAAAAATACCTCAATAAAGTATTTGATCGTTTTTTTAGAGTGGATTCCTCTCGTTCAATTGAGACAGGTGGGTTGGGACTCGGTTTGGCAATTGTTAAGTCTATCATAGAATTGCATGAGGGTAAGATTGCGATTAACAGTCAGATTAACATTGGTACGACAGTTCACCTGTATTTTCCTTTATAAAAAAGGTGCCAGGCACTAATAGTATTAACTTAAATTTTCCCACAATTTTGTTACTTTCATGTCACCATCTTGTTCCACTTTATCGTTTATTATTCTCTTTATCTGAAATCGCCACAGAAAAGGGAGTGGAATGGTATGCATGAAAATGAGTTACGTGAACGTGTAGACGCGGCCTTAGAAAAAATGATTGCAGCCTTTTATCAAGATGCACCTCTTGCTAATTATCAGAAAGACAGTGAATTAATTGATTTGAATTATTTTAAACGCCATACCATAGAAACCATTTTAAGAATAAAACATAAACGTATGATTGATGCATTAGTCATTCATTATTTTACTAAGCATGATCTTCAGTTAGCTAAATTATGGGCGCAGTATATAGAAGATGAAATGTTGCATGGAAAAATGTTTGCTAATGATTTGCAAAAATTAACGGGTATCACGTTGACAGAAATAGATGAGCAATATGAACTTTTATTTTCGACTAAATTATTGAATGGATATTTTTATTTTACGTTAGAGCATGAAGGTCCAATGGCTTCTATTGTTAGCGCTTATTTTATCGAATATACAACAAGAAAAACACAGCCTATCTGGTTAGATAATTTAGAACGTGTATTTGGGAAAGAAAATTTAATGGGTGCACGTGGACACGTTGATCATGATATTCGTGATGGGCATAATGATTTTGTTTGGAATGTTTTGTCGTCGCTGATTAAAAATGAGAAAGATGAAAATAAAATGTTTGAACATCTTCATCATATTTATGGCATATTTGTTGGCTATTTTATCGATCTCTATCATCAAACATTATCTAAATCGGATTACACTGCCGTAAAAGTTGTAAGCCAGTCGATTAAAGCAGCAGAGATGATAAGTAAAACTGCATAATAAAAGGCCTATATTGATGGGCGCTGCTAACCTCCTATTTCCGACGATAAAAAAACAGCTGAATGAAAATTTTATTCAGCTGTTTTCAAAATCAATTATTCAACATCCGAAATCGGATGATATTCAATTTGGTAAGATTAGTAGCGATGAAGAGTGGCGGCAGCTCGGACAATTTAGACAAAAAAATTATCAAGCAAAGAAACCATATATGATGACCGAATTGAATGAAGATGGTAAAGATTGCTTTGATGCGCATGGTCAAGTGTATGCTGCTTGGTTGCATGATGAAATGGTCGCTAGTGTACGCTTGTGTCCTCACCCATTTGAAACAGAAAAATTACTTACTTTAGATCGAGTAGAGAGTTTGCTTGGTAAAAATTATAGAAAAGATTATCTCGAGTGGACTCGTTTATTAATTTCAGCAGAAATCAAAATGCCTTATCTGCTGAATGCTTTGATTGTGTATGCGGGCATGCAAACTTTAGCAACAACGCATTATCGTTATTATTTTGGATATAGCACTTTACTCGTCAGGCGCTTATTTAGACATTTTAAAGTGACAAATACCAATCTTGGTTTTAATATTCCGCATCGCGGTAATCACCAATATATTTTGTTTAAAGGGAGCTTTTTGGAAGATATGTATTCTCTAATGAATTCACAGGCATGTCAGGAAATTTATTTATGATGTTTTCACCTTATCCGTGGCATTACACATTGCGCTGGCCGTATTATTATCGTTTTCCATCTCATCGTAATCATACAGGCATGCCTATAGCACCTGATAGCCATTTATTTTATAAAGATAAAAGCACGCATTTACGTTTGATGTTTTGCGGCGATATCATGGTGCAGCATCAAGATATCCCTCCTGTGTTGCATCCAACATTATGTGCACTAATAAAATCAGCTGATTTTTTTATTGGAAATTGCGAAGCGCCGCTTGGCAATCATTATCCAGATAAAAATATTAAATATGGATTTTCATTTCATATGCCAAGACGATTTTTAGAAGATATTATTTATCAAACAGGTTTAGATGCAAGCAAGTGGATTCTTTCAACAGCAAATAATCACATCGGTGATAAAGGATATTTTGCTTATGATCAAACGTACGATATTTTAGCTGATATGAAAATTACGGCATTAGGGAGATATAAAGAAAATAATTTACCGATGAATGTGATTGAAACAAATGGTATGCGTATTGGTTTTATTGCATGGACTGAATGGCTTAATCGGCCCATCTTTGAGAATGATGAAGGCGTTAATCGGCAGAAACATATTCTTGCGCATGATTGGCGTCAAATTAAAAATACTTATCAGTTGAATTATTTATTCGGATTGCCGCATTGGGAATATGAATTTCAACATTTTCCTTGTCAAAAAACACGTTCATTAGCAAGAAATTTAATCAATGATAAAGGGATAGATTTTATTATTGGGGCCCATACGCATACACTTCAATCAATAGAGTGGTTCGAAGAGGGAGTATGTGCTTATAATTTAGGAAATTTTTGTGGCTTTGCTGCTGCAGCAACGGTAAAATTAATTCCGATATTAGAAGTTAATCTTAGCAAAGAGGGAAATAATCCTTTACATTCTTATAAAATACATTATTTTTATCAACATAAAATAGCTAATCAATATCATATTATTCCATTACATATGGTAAATGAAAAAGATAAGGTAAAATTACTCAAATTGATGAATCGTTTATATGGCAGGCAGCGTAGTGCGTAAACTCATTTTCATGTTTTTTATTATTATAATATCTATTGCAGGATATATAACCTATAGATCAACAATAACGACTAAAGGAAGATTATTTTTTTCTGATCTACAGGGAAGTGTCAGCATTTACCGTGATAAAAATGGTATTCCACATATCAATGCTAATCATGATGAAGATGCGTTTTTTGCATTGGGTTATGTGCATGCTCAAGATCGATTTTGGCAAATGGAATTTCAGCGTAGAGTTGCTTCAGGTACGTTAAGTGAATTATTTGGTAAGAAAACAATAAAAATAGATAAATATTTGCGGACTTACGGATTCTATCATGCGGCAGAATTAGCTTGGCCAGCCTTTGATGATCGTACAAAAGCATTCATTAAAAGTTATACCAAAGGGGTGAATGCTTATATTAAGCAGGGTAATTTTTCGATCGAAGTACAATTACTACATTATAAACCACAACCATGGACAGTGATTGATAGTATTGCTTGGCAAAAAATGATGTGTTGGAATTTGCAAAATCATAGTTGGGATGACAAAATTACTTATGCGCTTGCTCAATTAAATTTTGGCAATCATGCGATTGAAAAATATTTTCCTGATTATCCAAGCAATGCACCACTTATTTTAGCAAATCAAAAAAATTCGCTTCCATTTAAACAAAAACCTTTAATTAAGATGGCTTCAGCAGACGACAAATTGCGTGATCAATTAAATTTATCATCAAGCGTTGCATTAGGATCGAATGGGTGGGTTGTCGCTGGTTCAAAAACAATAAGTGGAAAACCTTATTTAGCCAATGATGTACACTTATCATTAACCGCGCCTAATCTTTGGTATCTTGTTGAAATTCGAACACCTTCTTTTCATGTAACGGGTGCTTCTATCCCAGGTTTACCTGCCATTGCGATTGGACATAATGATAACATTGCTTGGGGTGTAACGAGTGGATACAACGACGCAGCAGAACTTTATATTCTCAATAAAAATGATACGGTGACTTATCACAATGAATTAATCAAGGTAAGAGGTAATGCTAGTATTAATTTACGCGTATATGAAAGTAAATATGGTCCTATCATTAATCAAGTCACACCTGGTTTTCATTTGCTTAAAGATAAGATGCCAAATCAAATAGCACTTAAATGGCCTGCACTTTTCCCTGGCGATACAACTGTGCAAAGCTTTATTAAAATTAATTATGCAAAAAATTGGCAAGAATTTACAACAGCATTAAAAGATTTTATTACACCAACACAAAATTTTATGTATGCAGATACAAATGGTAACATTGGTTATTATTATCCAGGTTTACTACCTATACGTGGTTGGAAAAGTTTAACACCTGTGCCAACTCAGCAACAATATCAATGGAAAGGATATATTCCATTTGAACGCTTACCTCATGTTTATAATCCAGCGATAGGATATATTGCAACAGCAAATAATAAAGTAACAAGTGATGATTATTCTTTATCAATTAATGCGCGTTGGCCGATCACACCTTATCGCGTTGATCGCATCATACAACTCATTCAACAAAAACCTAAATTATCTATGAATGATATCGCTGCCATTCAAGCGGATGTTAAAAGTAATTTTTGGTTACAACTCAAACCTTATCTTCTTAAAGTGAAGCCTTTAGATAAAAATAGTCAACTTGCTATCAATATTTTACAAAAATGGTCTGGTGATATGGTAATGAATAGTGCTGCACCAACTATTTTTTCTTATTGGATTAGTATATTTACAGATGATGTGCCAAAAATATTACGACAACAAGGTAAAACAATAGAGCCGCTTTATTTACTGCATGAATTGCAAAATAATATTTCGCCAAAGGCATTGCAAATAAGCTTAGCGCTTGCCATGGAAACATTAATAAAAGAACAAGGAAACAATCTGTCAAATTGGCAGTGGGGTAAACTTCATCAAGCTGAGTTTGTTGCAAATGGCTTTGGTAAAATTACCTTGATTAAATCAATTTGGAATAGATCAATTAAAAGTTCAGGGGGAAACTATACAGTGAATGTAGGAGGATATGATCCGGACAGTTTTAAGCAAACAAAAGGCGCGACCTACAGACAAATTATTGATTTAAGTAACTTCGATCAGAGTCTTTATATTATTCCCATGGGACAATCTGGTAATCCATTTTCACATCATTATACAGATTTATTGAATAAATGGCGTGATGGTAAATATATTATGATTCAATCAACTGCTGCTTGTGTGTACGGACAAAAAAATTGTTTGATATTGCAGTCAAGTTAAAAATTATAATTTATCCGAATCTTCTTATTACAGCGTCTACTGCATCTCCCACAGATGCGATAGAATTTTGAATGAGAGACCCGCCGATTTCATCTGGTATTGCCAGGATAAGGTTAGTCAAAGTGATAAAAGGATACGCAGTTACAATGTTATTTCCACACATAAAACCTGCCGAAGAAATTATGCCACTTTCAATTAGGTTATATAAGGATAGGTCAGTAAAATTAAAATTATTAGGGTTGATAAAGGCGAGTGCAATTAAATTATCAAATTCTTCTCGATACACCATATCTAGTTGTTCGGGTATTCTCATCCCGAATTGGAAATTGTTATGATTTACCAGTTCGTTTAATATGTTAGAAAAAGCATAGAGCATTCCGACTGCATATCCTATTGTAAATAAAAATTTCGGTTCTTGTCGCTGCTGAAATAATCTAAACATAGCGTTTTTCTCATTTGTGTAATAAAAATTTAAAAATAAGAATAACAAAATATTATTAAAATAGTCTTAAGAGAAAGAGGGCGAATTACTTAATTCTTTTATCAATCAATGAGTTATTTAAAAATATTTAATTATGATTTTAATGTCCAACCGCACAACTTATAAAGCAACCTCGCACCCACATTAGCATCCCATTCGCCATTCACCTCAACACCTTCTTCCCCCGGCGAAACTTCATTGAGATCAAAACCAATAATACTTCGTCCTGAAGCAGCAACTTTTTTTAATAAAAATAAAACTTCTTGAAATTCTAAACCGCCAGGAACGGGTGTACCTGTATGTGGACAGTATTTTGGATCTAATCCATCGATATCAAATGAAACGTAAACTTCTTTTGGTAAAGCCGCAACAATATCATCACAAATTAAAGACCAATTTTTTCCTTGCATTTTTTGCGAAGCAAGATCAGCATCAAAAAAAGTGTGAATTTTATTTGAATGGGTTTGAATAAAATTAAATTCTTCTTCACAAAAATCACGAATACCAACTTGAACTAATTGAGATAAATTTGTTTTTGTCATAACATTATACATAATAGAAGCATGCGAAAAATCAAAGCCTTCATAAGCATTGCGTAAATCAGCATGCGCATCAATATGTAAAATACCCATATCAGGATATTTTTCTAAAAAAGCTTGAATCGCGCCAAATGGCACAGAATGATCGCCGCCTACGATGCCAACTTGTTTTCCTTGATCAAGAAAATGTTTTGTTTGTGTATAAACATAATCATTTATTTTTTTACTATAAAAATTAACTTTATCTTTTGCTTGTTGTAAAACGAGATCAGGTAACTCATCATCTGCATCAATAATTAATTTTGCTGCTTCTCGTGCTTCGCGATTCCATTCGATTAATTCATCTGAAATTGTTTCCATCGCAATACCTGACATGAAAAAATTGCCATGATCAATATCAAATAAATCAACTTGTTTACTGGCTTGTAAAATGGCTTCGGGGCCTAGCGATGTTCCACCGCCATAAGAAGTAGTTGCTTCCCATGGCACAGGAATTAAAACTAAGGCTGCTTGATTTGTATTAAAGGGAAGACCAAAAATACCTGAATCAGCAGCGGCTGCTGCATTAGGATCAAAGGTGGCTGTTTCTGAATCAAATATATTATTCTTCAAAATAAGTATACCCCATCAATCCTTGTGTTAAATCCCTTAAAAAAATTTCTTGTTCTTCAGAAGGTAATGCACTGGATTGAAGTTGACGTTGATAAGATTGTAATAATTCATCGCTATTAAAATTAACATGACGTAATGTTTTTTCAACTGTATCACCATCGGTCGAATTTGAAAGTTTGTAGCTGCCATCATCTTGTATGGAAACTTCAACAGAATGTGTATCACCAAATAAATTATGTAAATCGCCTAAAATTTCTTGATAAGCACCAACAAGAAAAATACCGATTAAATAGGGATTATCTGAATGATAAGGTGCGAGTGGCAATGTACTTTCTAAACCATAATTATTGACATACGTATCGATTCTGCCATCAGAATCACAAGTTAAATCGTGTAACACACCGCGCAATGAAGGAAATTGTTCAAGACCAGATAGAGGAATAATAGGGAACACTTGATTGATTGCCCACGCATCTGGTAAAGATTGAAATAAAGAAAAATTGCAAACTAATTTATGCGCTAATTTTTCATTTAATTCATCAAGAATTTCACGATGTGCACGTATGGTTGGTTTTAATAAAGTGCGAAGTTTAATGCAAGTGGCATAATAAACTTGTTCTGCATAAGCACGTTCTTTTAACCCCACTAATCCATGAATATACATAGTATTAACTTCAGACATCCAATGGCATGCATCATGATAACCTTCACGTGCCGTACTTTCTGAAAGATTCACATGACTCAACCATAATTCATGCAAAATAGAAGGTTGATCTTCTTCTGGTGAATGAAGATCGTCAACTTCACATGCCGGTTCAACTGCAATAATATCTGTGATTAATAATGCATGATGTGCTGTAATCGCACGTCCTGATTCGGTCACAATTTTAGGATGAGGCAAATGATGTTGATCGCATAAATCAGAAATTGTGTAAACAATATTATTTGCATATTCTTGTATGCTGTAATTCATTGAACAAGAACTGCGTGATCTTGTTCCTTCATAATCAATGCCTAATCCGCCGCCAACATCAATGGTGTCAATTGGCGCACCTAATGTTCGCAATGCTTCATAATAACGAACGCCTTCATGTGTGCCGCGTTGAATATCTGCAATATTGGCAACTTGTGATCCCATAAAGAAATGCAGCACTCTCAACCAGTGTAAACAATTGTGTTCGCGAAGTGTTTCGACGACTTGCAATAATTGTGGTGCAGAAAATCCAAATTTAGATTTATCACCACCAGAGTCTCGCCATTTGCCTGCGCCAACGGAAGTGAGTCGTACGCGTACACCAAGACAAGCTTCTACTTTTAATTTTTTTGCTTCTTCTAATACTAATTTCAATTCAGAAAATTTTTCTAAGATGATAAAGACTTGATGACCTAAACGTTGTCCAATTAAAGCAAGACGAATATATTCGCGGTCTTTATATCCATTGCAAATAATGAGCGGCATTTTAACGCTATTCATCCCTAATGCGGCGAGTAATTCTGGTTTACTGCCTGTTTCAATGCCGGCAGGTACTTTGCCATTTTCTAAAATCGCTTCGACAACGCGGCGTTGTTGATTAACTTTGATGGGATAAGCGCTGATATATCCGCCTTTATAATCGTGGCTTTTAATGGCGTTTGCAAAAGATTCATTCAAGGCTTGAATGCGTCTGTGCAAGATATCGGTGAATCGTAATAAAACCGGAAAACTTAATCCCGATTGCACCATGGCTTTCGTTAATTCATGTAAATCAATATGGGTTTGTTGATCAACACTACCTTTAGGGTATACACGTACAGTTCCCTGATCACTGATATCAAAAAAACCATCGCCCCAATGCGCAATGTGATACATTTCACGCGCTTGCTGAATAGACCATTCTGCCATGGTGCGACCTCTTAAGCCGTGACGTGTTGAGTTTCAAATAAATGATGATAGCCCCGTGCTTTTCTGTCACGCCAAGCATTTTTGTGATAGGCATAACCTACGATTAAAGGAAGTGCTAAGGTGGCTTCGCAAAAAACCATTTGTTCATGGACGACTGATACTTTACCCCAAGAACAGGCTTCACGAAGTGTTGATCCTGATAATGCGCCATCGCGTTCATCAGCAACGGTGATTTGAATGGCATATTTATGAAGTGGTGCATTTTTACCTAATAATTCGGCTGCAACGACAATATCTTGCGCAAAATTTTTCGGAACGCCACCGCCCACCATTAATAAACCTGTATCTTTAGCGGCAATTTTAAGTTGAGTTAATTCGCGAAAATCTTTTACTGAATCAATACTGACGTGTCGTTCTGGATGCGCAACTTGATGCATCACTAATCCAAAACCAGCACTGCAATCACTGAAAGCAGGAACGAAAATGGGAATATTTTTTTGATAGGCATGTAAGACAATAGAATCTTTATTTTTAGCGTGTTTATCTAAGTATTTTCCCATTTCATAAATGAATTCTCGAGAAGAATATGGTTTGGGCGTTAAGGTATTTGCAATTTGGCAAACTGTATCATCACAAATGCGTAACTGGTCTTCATCAATTAAGGTGTCATAAATGCGATCAATCGCCATTTCTTGTAATTCGACATCATCTAAAAATGGCGAGCCTTGGTAATGCTTGAAACCTAAACCTTCAAAAAAATCTTGGTCTACAATGTTTGCACCCGTTGAAACAATGGCATCTACCATATTGTGATCTATCATATCCAAAACAACTTTTTTGAGCCCTGCGCTGATCAGCGAACCGGCCAGACATAAAATGATGCTGCAATCTTTATCTTTTAACATTTGCTCATAAATGTGGGCGGCACGGCTTAAATTTCTCGCCTGAAAAGCAGTATGCTGCATGCCATCAATGAGGCTGGTAAAATCTGTTTTTTTGATGTCTATGTGCTGGACTTCAGCGGCCAGTAATGCTGTCTTGGTTTTGCCCATCAAGCGAGTCTCCAGTAAAAAGATGATTAAAGATGCTCATTATGCAAACATGACGTATTTTTGCAAGAGAAATCTGTACCGGGTAATATGGTTGTTGGGCTTTGTCGTTGTTGGGCTTCGCCCTGCTTTCGCAGGCCTCAGCCCAACCTACACTCGGATTGTAGGTTGGGCTGAGGCCTGCGAAAGCAGGGCGAAGCCCAACAACCGAAAAGTTTATTTCATTTACGAGTGATCACAATGACTAATTTCTTGTTCGTTCTAGGCGCCTTACTCCTTGTTCTAATGAACGCTTTTTTTGTGGCGGCAGAATTTGGCATGGTGAAATTGCGTCACACACGTGTGGCAGCCATTAAAGAATCCTACGGGATGAGAGGAAATATTCTCGCTTACGTGCATCAACATTTGGATGCGTATTTATCGGCCTGTCAAGTTGGCATTACACTCGCTTCACTCGGATTAGGTTGGATTGGTGAGCCTGCTTTTGCGCGATTGCTCTCCCCGATTTTTTTATCTTTTTCTTTCATGACGCCGCAATTAGTAACAGTGATTTCGTTTATCGTTGCATTTACTTTTTTATCTTTTTTACACATTGTCGTTGGTGAGTTAATGCCAAAATCATTAGCGATTCGTCAATCGGAACAAGTGTCGCTTTGGACAGCAATTCCTTTGTATGGATTTTATTGGTTGATGTATCCCATTATTTGGTTATTAAATAACTGTGCAGCATTTCTATTGCGAATAACCGGATTAGGCGGAGTACATAAAGGAGAATATTTATATTCTACTGATGAAATTAAATTGATATTAAATACGAGCCATCTTCATGGTGAATTAACTAAAGATGAAACAGAAATTTTAGAACATACTTTGGAATTTGCTGATTTGAAAGTCATTGAAATGATGCGTCCAAGTGATGAAATGGTGACACTTAATATTGATCAGCCAATGGATGAAATATTAAAAAAAGTCGCGGAAACACACTATAGTCGTTATCCTGTTTATGATCAGGAAGAAATAATAGGATTAATTCATGTTAAAGATTTATTTGCAACTTTATATCAGCAAGGTGAAATTAATCATTTAAAATCTTTGATTCGTCCTATTATTAAAATATCTCATCGTTCATTTGCCATTGATTTGCTGGGAAAATTTCGCGAAGGAACGACTCATTTTGCCTTAATTTATAGAAGTCATGACATTCTTGGATTTGTGACGTTAGATAATTTACTTCATGTATTAATTGGGCGTATTAAAGATGAGTTTCATCGTACACAAGATGATTGGCAAGTTAATGAAGATGGAAGTTTAACGATACGAGGTGATTGTTCTATTTATTCATTAGAAAAAGCATTAGATCAAGAAATTGAGACAGGCCCTGATCAAGCAGAAACAGTAACAGGATTAATTTTAAATCGTCTAGGTCGTTTACCTAATCAAGACGAACGGATTGTGTTTGATCATTTTACGTTAGTGATTAATAAAATGCGCGGGCATCGGATTATTAAGATTACTGTTATTCGTCATTCTTGAAAAGTATACTAGTGTGTCATGAGTTTTTTACCTTTTATTGATGAAATTCATAATGCGCTAGCTGGGCAAAATAATAAACAACGTGAATTTCTTAACGTTTTACGGTTGATTGGCAACGAATTAAAAATTCCATTAATTTGTGTTGATACTAATAGTATTAGAATATGATAGTTGGTAAATATAATGATGAGAATTACTTTAATGAAGGTAGTCGACAAAATAATAATTATTGGTGTCTTATTAATTTTATTGACTCTGAATAAGATTGCGATAGCACAAGACAACCTGCCTCATTTGTTTCTTTTTTTAGGTGGCGATAAAGCAGCATTATATAATGCTAACTTAAATAGACCTTGCATTAGTGGTGCCCAAATTATTTATTCGTGGAAACAATTAGAACCTAAGAAAAATTTATATGATTTCTCGAAAATTAAAAATGATTTACGTTCATTGGATAAAATAGACAAAAAGCTGTTTATCCAGTTGCAAGACAGGTCATTTGATCCAAACGTTTTTAATGTGCCTGATTACATTCGTGAGGAAGAAATTTATCACGGTGGAGTCGCGATGCAATACGATTCACCAGGTGAAGGTAAGCCGGTTGTGTCAGGTTGGGTTGCTAGAGTTTGGGATCCTGCGGTACGAGAACGTTTTCAGTTACTTATTAAAAAATTAGCAACAGAATTTGATGGTAAAATTTATGGCATAAATTTACCCGAAACCGCGGTCGATTTTGATCAGCAAGATCCTCCTAAAGATTTTACCCCTGATAAGTATTTTTATGCAGAACTTGAAAATATTTCGGTTTTACGTGAAGCGTTTCATAAAAGTACCGTCGTACAATATGTTAATTTTTTCCCTGGTGAGTGGAACAATGATCATTTTTATATGAGCAGATTTTTTGATTATGCAAGGACTCATCACATTGGGTTAGGTGGGCCTGATGTGGTGCCTTATAAAAAAGCTCAAATGGCAAATAGCTATCCTTTCTTTCATCAACTCAAAGGAAATCTATTAATAAGCATGGCCATTCAGGAACCAGATTACACTTATATTAACCCACAAACCGGTAAACCTTATACTTTTTCTGATTTTTATCGTTTTACCCAATATTATTTAGGGGCAAATATATTATTTTGGAATGTACAAGAACCATTTTACTCAAATCAGCTATGTCCTAAATTAACTTCCGAGCATTTTAAATGCAGGGAGCTAAATTAATCATATTCGATGTCAAAGGCAGAGATATTATCTGTTTGGCCATAGATATTGAAATTATCTCCAATAAGCCCTATAATTAGGGTATTAATGGAGATTAAATAAAGTGGAAATTGAGACTTTTTTTCATACACATCCTGTTTTTCGCTATGAAGAATTTGCGCATATAAAAGCGGAGCAAGGGATAAATAATCCGCGCGCCGCGCGCAAAGCATTGCTGTACTATACAAAAACGGGGCGCTTAATAAATGTGCGGCGGGGCATGTACGCCGTTGTGCCGCCGGATGTATCGCCAGATCAAGTATCAATAGACCCCTATTTACTCGCTAGCAAAGCATCTAATGATAGTGTTTTGGCTTATCACACTGCTCTTGAGCTTCATGGGGTTGCTTATTCAGCCTTCGAACAATTTACTTTTTTAACTGCTCAAAAAATCAAACCATTTGAATTTCGTGGTCAGAGGTTTCAACCCGTTGCATTTCCCATTGCATTAAAAGAGAGTGGGAATACCAATTTTGGAATTGAAGAATTAGATAGACAAGGGGTGGCAATCCGAGTAACAAGTTTGGCGCGAACGTTTGTTGATACACTTGATCGAGTTGAATTGTGCGGGGGCTGGGAAGAAGTTGTGCGTTCAATAAGTAATATGGCAGCTTTGGATGTAAACGCTGTCATTAAGTATTGTCTTTTATTAAATAATCGTATTTTGGCTGCAAAGGTAGGATGTTTTCTCGAACAACGTCAGGGAGCTTTCAGCGTTAATAGTGACGTACTACAGCCATTAATGGAGAAAAAACCATTAACGCCACAATCTCTTGTGGCACATGAAAGGGAAGGGGGGAAATTGGTTAAAAGGTGGAATCTTATATTGCCTTTACGAGTATTGAAAAAATCTTGGGAAGAACCAGATCATGATGTCTAAAGACTTATTGTTAAAGAATGCTAGAGCAAATAATTATAAACCAGAAATATTAGAAAAGGTGTATCGATTATTAATAACACTAAATCAATTTATGTCAGTGCCCTATCTGAAAGAACGTCTTGTTTTAAAAGGCGGCACGGCTTTAAATTTATTTTATTTCGATGAAGTTCCAAGGCTATCTGTCGATATTGATCTCAATTATATAGGGCAGCTTGAACGGGAGAGCATGTTACAGGAAAGACCCCTTATTCACGATGCGATTAATCAAATTCTCTTGCAAAATCGATTTGAACTAGACCGCAACCCCACTCATCATGCCGGTGGAAAAATGGTATGGCGATATCCGAGTGTTTTGGGGCAAAAAGGAAATTTAGAGATTGATCTGAATTACATGTATCGCCAACCGCTTTGGCCGATAAAATCATTAATACCAAAAATTCCATTTGAAAAAACCATTCATGTTCCAGTTTTGGATATCCATGAATTAGCGGCGGGCAAGCTTTCGGCTCTTTTTTCTCGCATCGCTAGCCGCGACTTATTTGATGCTCATTATTTATTAACGAAATGTGACATTGAGGCCAAAAAATTAAGGATAGCTTTTGTAGCTTATTTAGCAATGACTGAAATTAAGCTATCCAACCTTACTCCTCAACATATTGAATATAATATTTTAGATATTCGTAACCGCTTATTTCCTGTGTTGCGTCAAATTGATTTACCACGTGGCCAGCTTGATTTACAGAAATGGGCAGTTAAAATCTTAAATGAGTTGCATGAGGCTTTATCTATGCTGATTCCTTTAAATGAAGAGGAAATAGAGTTTATCTCTTTGATTCGTGAATCAGGAGAAATAAAACCCCAATTACTTACTAGCGATGAAAGTTTAATTCAAGCAATCCAGAGTCATCCGGCAATTACGTGGATGACTAAAAAAACAAAAACTGAAAAATAAATGATGTTTAGGATGATTGCCATTTTATGAGAAAAACGATTTGACTCCTTGGATCTTCCCAAAGCTGAGTAAGTTTCCTATTGAACTCATCATTTATAAATTGAACACGACTTCTAGAAATGACAACTTCCAGAAGTGATATTTGCAATAGTTAGTTCTGATAATGACCATTATCAGTTTTGGTTACTTTTACCCAATCATTTTTTCTGCATACGTTCGCATCACTTGACTAACATGCGAGTATGCTAAAGCAAATCCGTGAAATGCAGCAACACTTAAACGTAATACAACCATATCAGTGATAGCGACGACAGTTGCTGTCCTGACACCAGAGATAGAATAAAATCCTGTTTCATTTAATCCGATGGCATCTTTGTCGCCTAAAGTGGCAACAGATTGATAATGTATTTGATTATCACGAATTTCTGCTACTTTGACATCAGCTTGCCCGCTAACAATGAGGTAAACGCTATCAACAGGATCGCCTTGTGTGACAATGGTAGCACCTGCTGGAACATGTTTTTCAACTAATAGTGAAGCCAAGACTTCCATCTCTTTTTCTGATAAATCGGCAAAGCAGGCTTGGAGATGAAGTAGAGAAATTTTGTTATGTAAATCAATAGGTTCATTCATAATTAATCCTTTAATCACCCATGAAATATTGTCTGTCTGATTTAATTATATCTCAATTTGGATATATTTTTCGTATAATAAAGAAATGAACTATTAAGGGGCATCTATGCAGCTAAAAGGGACCATTTTGCTGTGTTTGTCTTTGACGTTCTTTCCGCTCGTCAGTCATGGACAAGTGTATTACGATGACGAAGGATATGAATATACAGATGATCAAGGTAATTATTATAATGACAATGATAATAATTATGACAATGATAATCGTTATCAGCAAGCTGATGAAGCGTTTACCAAATATTATCGAAATGATCGAGATGACCAAGATGATCAAGACTATCAAGGTTATCAAGCTGATGATGAAGATCGTTCCGCAAGAAGCTCACCCTTTCCGCGTCAAATAAAATCACCTAGCGAAAAATTTATTATTGTTGATCCTCGAGAACACGCGTGGGGTGCTTATAATCAAAAAGGTATTTTAGAACGTTGGGGATTGGCAACATCAGGCGCAAATTGGTGCGGCGATATTGATAAACCCTGTCGTACGAAGACTGGTTCATTTCGTATTTATTCTTTAGGTGATGAAGATTGTTATTCTAAAAAATTTCCTGTTCCAGATGGCGGTGCCCCTATGCCTTATTGTATGTATTTTAATGGCGGTCAAGCCTTGCATGGTTCTGATGAAGTCGTGTATGGTAACGAAAGTCACGGTTGTGTTCGTTTACATGTGAGTGATGCGAGATGGTTGCGATATCATTTTGTAGATGGTCCAAATGTATCAAATCATTTTCATGGAACACTTGTTGTAATTCGGCCGTATTAATATTATATAATGGGCCCCGTTAAAAATTTAAAATATTTCCTGAATACATTCGGATAAAAAAATGAAAGTAATTATTATTGGATCTGGCATCGCAGGTCTAACGTTAGCTATTGCTTGTCAACGTCACGGCATCGAAGTCGTCATTTACGAAAAAGCAAAACAACTCCAAAATATTGGCGGAGGCATTTTATTATGGCCACATGGATTACGCTATCTTGATTGGCTAGGATTATCAGACAATATCAAACCATATGATATTAAAATAGATGGGATTGATTTAATCAGTGATGAGGGAGAAAAAATTTATAGTGAAAATTACGATGAATTATATTCATTAATTGGTGGAAGTATTTTACCAATTGATCGTAGCGCATTTCAGCAATCTTTACTTAAACAATTGGATACTCAATCATTATTTCTCGCAAAAAAATGTATCAATGTTTGCAGTGATAACAATAAGGCAACTGCTTATTTTTCAGATGGAACAGAAGATGCAGCAGATATAATAGTTGGTGCAGATGGACTTTATTCAACTGTACGGCAATCTATTAACCGAGAAGCGGCACACCAATACAGTCATTTTTGTTGGTTTGGTGGTATTGCGGATCATGAATCATCATCTTTTTTATCGAATAAAACGTATATGGCTATGGGAATTAATAAACTATTTATTGCATGGCCAACCGTTCATCAACGCATGATGTGGTATTTGCCCGTGAAAATGCCGCTTGAACATTATTCACAAGAAAAAGAATTTCATCAGTTAAATGATTATTGTAATGATTGGTTACCTGAAATCAAACAAATGGTATTTTCATCAAGTAACAAACAACGTTTTTATTTGCCGATAAATATTTTGTCATCTCAAAAAATATCACATCAGCATATTGTATTAATCGGTGATGCTGCTCATACCTTAGGGCCTATTCTAGGGCAAGGCGCAAGTCAAGCCATTGAAGATGCTTATTTCTTATTTCATTATTTGAAAAATTTACAACATCAACAGGATAATGCGTTTTTAGCCTATGAAAAAATGCGATTACAACATTACCAACAATTAGCACGACTTGAAAACGCAACATCATCCGCGATGGTTTATGATAAAAAAGAAGATTTGCATGCGTTTCAAAATCAAGTAGGAAATTTAAGTTTAGTCGAGATGTATCAAGAATTGATTCCCTTAGTAGCAGAATCTTATGTGAAGACGATGTTGCAAGAAATGGAGTTAATTCTTTAATATACGAGCGTTTTCCAATTCTACTTTGACAGATAATTCATTTTCAGCAGGAATTAAAAAGCTATCCGTTGTTTTTTTGCTGGGCTTCTTTTGATGTAAATAATCAGGATTTAATGCACGTAAAGTTTCAAATTGTATGCCTGAAGATCGTGTTGATGATCGTGTGATGTGTTTACTGATATGTGAGAATTTAACAGGTTTTTTTGTTTTTACTTCAGTAAAATATTTTTTATTTTTTACATGAGGTAATTGTACGCCATAATATTCAGGATTTTTAATAATGGCAGCAATGGCCAATAAACGCGGGACATAATATTTTGTATCTTTTGGTAAAGGCAAATTCCAAAAATTTCTATGCCCAGATCGTCTGATAGAGGATTTTACTTTTCCTTCTCCACAATTATAAGCAGCAATTGCTAAATACCAATTACCATTAAATAATTTTTCTAAATCTTTAAAATAAGACATGGCAGCATTGGTTGATGCAATGACATTACGTCGCCCATCATAGCCAGATTTTACTTTAACGCCTAATCCTCTCGCTGTGCCTGGCATCAATTGCCATAAACCTAATGCACCTTTATTGGATCTATCATTGGGATTAAATTCACTTTCAATATAAGGAATAAGTGCAATTTCTGCAGGTAATCCTCTTGCTTGTGTTTGTTGGTAAATATAATGAATATAAGGTATTGCAGCATTCAAAATTTTATAAAAATGATGTTGATCTGCGAGTATGCGATGTATTTCTTTTTGCACACGCGCTGATTCAATCCGGTGATCCAACTTGAACTCGCGGCTCATGTTTTCCCAGACAGTGTCAGTTGATTTTATGCTCGACGTTTTATTATCAGGTAAAGGTTGATAATGACGAATTTGATTATTACTAGAATAATAATTTACAAGATCAGGTACATCTCTGTTGCTACTATTCCACACAACAATCAGGAGACAACTTAATACAACTGATATAAATAATTTTGATCTAACTAGACTTGTAATATATTGCATCCAAGAGATTATACAGAAAAAAAAGAGATGAACAACCCTAAATTTTTGATTATTTTGTATTCAAGTGATAACTTATTCATTTAATAATCATTTTTTTGTATAAAATATTATTAAGATCCTTAAGAAATGATTAAATTCAAAGTGATAAAGATGAAATTCATGATATGAAAAAATGTATTGATTAATCAATAAAAAATAATGGTCTTCATTTTATGCTATATTATTAATATACATGAATATTTTAGATCCCGATTATAAGTTTGCTTGATCAGAAAGAGAGGATTCTTTATGGTCGATGTAAATAAAGCGAAATTAGATCCCGCAAGTGTTTTTAATCATCCACATGATGTATTGAGTGATACATCGTTATCTCGAGAAATAAAAATTGATATTTTACGTCGATGGGCATATGACGAACGTGAACTCGAAGTTGCAGAAGAAGAAAATATGAGAAGCACGATAGAAACCAAAACAAGATTAGATGAAATATTAAAGTGTTTATTAGAACTTGGTGTAGAGCATGATGAAACAAGCCGATCACCGACTAAACAAGGATGAATCATTTTGTTATGTCAATATTAAAAAATAAATTTGATTATTCCAAGTTAACTGATTCGTTCTCATTTATAAAGAAAATATATTATTATCTCGATTATCCTATTTCAGTATTATTCGTTGCAATATTATATGCAATAACAGGCTATATCGGATTAAAATTTGCGATACCACCCGGCTATGCAACACCTATTTGGATTCCTTCAGGTATTGCATTAGGTATCGCTATGATTTACGGCATAAGAATATTACCCGCTATTTTTCTCGGTTCTTGGGCGACAAATTTTTTAATTACAATGCGATTTAATATGGATTTGCAAACAAGTATTCCTTACGATATTGCATTAATTATAGGAATTGGCGCAACTTTACAAACTTTATTTGCTTGGTATTTAATTAAAAAAACAGTCGGTTTAAATAATCAATTAATTAAACCCAATGATATTTTATTATTTGCATTATTATCTGGTCCATTGGGTTCATTGATTAATTCAACTTGGAGTAATACAGGATTATTACTACTTGGTTTGATGCCATTAAATCATTATTTCATTAATTGGCAAACATGGTGGATAGGTGATTGTATTGGTGTTTTAATTTTTACGCCATCTGTTTTAATTTTATTTGGAAATCCAAAAAAAATGTGGAGACAAAGAATTGTACCTATTTTATTTCCACTTTCGATTGTTTTCATTGGTGTCACTATTTTATATTCAATTATATTAAAGAATAACCAAGCAACGCTTACGGTGATTTCTTCTAGTGATCATTTTTCATGGCAATTATGGTTAATGCTAGTGAGTATTTTATTATTTTGCGTTTTAGTCAATATTGTATTATTCATCATAAACGGCCAAAAAATGCTTGTTCAACAGGAAGCTCATCTCCATATTAAAGCGTTAAAAGATGAAGAATATAAAAATTTATTAATTTTGCAATCCGCAGGTGAAGGGATTTATGGAATAGATACGGAAGGAAAATTAACTTTTATGAATCCAGCAGCGGAGCGAATGTTGGGTTATCAAGAAAAAGATTTTATTGGTCGATCAACACATGAAATATTACATCATAGTCATGCAGATGGTTCGATATATCCCAAAGAGAATTGTCCAATTGATAATACTTATAGATATGGAAAAATTTCGCATGTTACAAATGAAACTTTTTGGCGTAAAAATGGCTCTTATTTTTGGGTTGAATATACTTCATCGCCTATCAAAGATGGAAATAAAATAAAAGGTGCTGTTGTCGTGTTCAATGACATTACACAACGCCGAGAATTTGAAGCTGAATTGCAGCATATGGCATATTATGATTTATTAACAGAACTGCCAAATCGTGCTGGATTTTTAAAGCATTTATATGCTGCTGTTGTAAAAGCAAAAGTAAATAAAACAAGACTGGCCGTTTGTTTTATTGATATCGATAATTTCAAACAAATTAATGATAATCTTGGGCATACTATTGGAGATCGTGTTTTATCAATTACAGCTAAATTAATTAAATCATTAATGAGAAGTTCAGATTCATTTTCTCGATTAGGCGGCGATGAATTTGCTATCGTGATTGAAAATGTCATACATCCTGAAATAGATATATGTCCATTATTAGATAGTATTTTCTATCTGCTGAATCAATCTATTTACGTTAATGGGGATGAGGTCAATATCTCAATTAGTATTGGCGTTGCGCTTTTTCCTGATGCGGGCGAAGAGACTGAAGAATTAATTAAAAATGCAGATATTGCGATGTATCACGCAAAAGAATTAGGTAAAGGGACTTATGCATTTTTTGATAATATCATTTATAAAATGATTCATAGACGCCATCAAATGGATAGATACATGCGCCAAGCTTTATTAAGGCAGCAATTTTCGATGAAATATCAATTGTTGATCGATGCTCGTTCTAGACAGCCGGTTGGTCTAGAAGCTTTGGTGAGATGGGAGAGTGAAGAATTTGGCGAAATTTCTCCCGAAGAATTTATACCCATCGCAGAGAAAAATGGAATGATTCAGCAAATAGGCGAGTGGGTATTACGTAAATCATGTTCTGATTATCAAAAAGTATTTAGTGCTTATGATCATCCATTACTTTTATCTGTCAATATATCAGTTACGCAGCTAGAAAATGCTAACTTTATTGAAGTATTAAAAAATATCGTTGCTGATACGAAAATTAGTACATCTAATTTGTTACTTGAATTAACTGAAACGGCTTTAATGCGTAATCCTGATAACGCATTAAAGATCATGGTGCAGCTTAAAAATTTTGGTGTACATTTTGCTTTGGATGATTTTGGCGTAAGTTATTCATCAATGAAATACTTAAAAAAGCTGCCTATTTCTGTTCTTAAAATTGATCAAGAATTTGTACGTGATATCATTACTAATCATCCTGATGCAGAAATTGTTAATGCGACTATTCAATTGGCGCATAGTATGGGTTTGAGAATTATTGCGGAAGGAGTAGAAACGCAACAGCAATTTGAGATGCTAAAAAAAATGGGTTGTGAATATGTACAAGGGTTTTATTTTACGAAGCCTTTGTCATTGGAAGAATTAGTACATCATCCCATGATTAAGGCTAGGGTTTGATTAGTAAAGCGTAGCGTTGTTATCCTGAGCAAGGTTGTCATCCTGAGCGTAGCGAAGGATCACTAAAATACGTCATGATAATTGCAAGTGATCCTTCGCTACGCTCAGGATGACAACGCTTCGTTTGGAAGTAGTATTGCTAGATTAATAAAATTTTTACGCAAAAAGATCTGGTCGATATTCAAAGTGCATCGTATCGTAAAAATACCAATTCCCACCCCAATAAAAACCTTCTTTTGCGAATATTTTTACAATTTTATCGGGAATACGATTGTGACAAATTAATTTATAATGACGTAATTGATTAAGTGGCTTACGTGTTTTTTTATAATCCCACAACCAGTAATTAGAATAATGACTATTAATATCAATAGCGATACCAAAACTATGTGTACTTAAATAATCCTCACCTTCTACGCGTCGCCAATAAAAACTGCCAGCTGGTCTTGCAAGATATTTAAAATAAGAAGGCGGTAATTTTTCTAATGCAGCAGAAATACGTTGTAATTTTTTATCGATACCATTAATGGTTGTTACTTTTAAAGGATAAAGTTTGCCATACACATGCGGCATCCAATAAACCGTTTTTAAATGTTGTCGCACTTCTTTAATCGACCCGCCATACATTTTTTTAAACACAGCTTCGTAATGCTCGCGTTGTACTTCTTTTTGTGAAATGGTATCGATGCTGGGACTTCCTGAATAAAAAAAATGATTGATCCAATCTAAAAAGGATGACGATCCTTGAATGGAGATGCGTGTGCCATCTTTCCAATAAATGTAATGATTTGTCACAGATTGAACGTATTGCGGATAGGCTTTTTTTAAATGATAAAGCGATGGCGATATTTCTGCATAGGATGAAAGAATAAAACAATTGAAGAGTAAAAAAGATATGAGGTGAAATATCCGTTTACTTGTCATTTCGTAAAACTATCCCTTAGATGATAATGGACTATTTAATCTGAAATGGGCACTGTTCTGCAATACATAAAGGTTATTTATTTTCGATTTAGAACGAATAAATGATTTTAATTGGTCCATAGCCAGAAATTTCTGCGACGTTAAGGCATTGTAAAAAATCGAAGCAGATACGGTCAATTTTTTGACATTATGTCTTATAAATACACAATAAGCCAACAAAATCAAATTATTAAATGAAAAAAGTATCATTTTATACAAATACTTAGTCAATAAATGTCTTTTAATCAGCATTTTATCATTATATGTCCTATAATTAAACAAGGAATAGTTTAAAGTAATCAGTTTGTTAGGGGAGAAAAATGCGTAGATTAAATCGGATTTTTATTTTTATTTGTGCCTTTGCCTTTACTATTTTCACTTATGGTAATGAGGCGTTTGCGTTGCCGCAAGGTGGCTCTGTTGCTGCAGGTAATGCCACTATTTCTTCTGCTAACAGTGAAATGCAAGTTAATCAATCGACAAATAAGGCTGTTATTAATTGGCAGTCTTACAATATTTCTTCCCAAGAAAAAGTAAATTATCAACAACCCGGTTCATCATCCATTTCACTTAACCGCGTTAATCCAACTCAAGGTGCTTCGCAAATTTATGGTCAGCTGACATCTAACGGTCAAGTATGGTTAATCAATCCAGCTGGTATTTATTTTGGTCCAGGTTCTTTTGTGAATGTAAGCGGATTGGTTGCCAGCACAGCTAATATTTCGGATCAAAATTTTATGTCAGGTAATTATCATTTTGTTCAAGTACCAGGATGGAATGGTGCTGTGATTAATGAAGGGATGATTAAAGTAGCTCAAGCAGGTCTTCTTGCGCTTATTGGATCCGGTGTTGTGAATAATGGAGAGATTGAAGCAAATTTAGGAACGGTCATTCTTGCTGCTGGTAGTGAATTTACCCTTTATTTTTCCGGTAATGGTCTAATTAGTTTTACTGTTGATAAAGCAATTTTATCACCTGCGCAAGACCAGAATGGTAACACTTTAAAAGATGCGGTGAAAAATGCAGGAACGATCATTGCTAATGGCGGCAAAGTATTAATGACTGCGCAAACAGCAGGACAGGTTTTAGATCACGCCATTAATATGAGCGGTATGGTTGAAGTCAAATCAGTGAAACAAGAGAAAGGTGAAGTTGTCTTGATGGGTGGTGATCAAGGCAATGTAGAAGTATCAGGTAAATTAATTGCGACGGGGAAAGGACAGGGAGAACAAGGCGGTACAGTTAAAGTATTGGGAAATACAGTAGCCGTTACTGATCAAGCAAAAATAGATGTGTCTGGCAAGAATGGGGGCGGCACTATTTTGATTGGTGGCAATGCCCATGGGGCAGGGCCTGAGCAAAATGCTGCATACACTTATGTTGGCCCTCATGTCATTTTAATGGCGGATGCAATAAAAAGCGGTAATGGTGGGAATGTTATTGTTTGGTCTGATAAAGGTACGCAGTTTTATGGAAGTATTTTTGCACGCGGTGGTTTGCAATCAGGTAATGGAGGCTTCGTTGAAACATCTGGTAAACAATATTTGGATGCCTTCGGCAAGGTGAATGCCTCTGCTCCGCAGGGGGTAGCAGGTAATTGGTTACTCGATCCTGCTGATGTCACGCTAAGCAACAATGGTGGTGTAAATGTCAACATTACAAATATTGGTAATATCTATACGCCTTCTTCAGGTGCCGCAACCTCAACGCTCGATATTGGTAATTTGGTGGCTTCACTTAATGCAGGTGGTGGAACGAATATTGAAGTAACCACGACTAATACTGGTACAAGCGGCGGTAGCCAAGGCAATATCACTGTTGCCAATACCATCACTGGTTGGAACAATGGTAACCTGACCTTGTCCGCTGATAATAATATTCTAATTAATGCCGGCATTACGATTGCTACCGGTGCACAATTAATTTTAAATCTTAAAACATTGACGGGAGTGGGAACGCAAACCGGCATTATTAGCGGCGCAGGGACATTGGTTAAACAAGGAACTGGTACTTTTACCTTATCTCAAGCGAATACTTACTCTGGCGGTACCATTGTTAATGGTGGTCAGTTAAATGCGAGTGTATTACTAGCGGCAGGCAGTCAAGTAGGAACGGGTGGCATCACCATCAACAATGGCAGCATTTTTTCTTACACAGGTGCAACTGCTACAGCACCTGCTGCTCGCACTTTTACGATTGGTTCGGGTGGCGGCACGATTCAAGCAACGAGTTCAACAGGCGCAACACTTACTATCAGCGGTGGGATAGCTATCGGTGGTAATGCACTGACGATAGATACGATTGGCACAACGCCTGCCAATATTACCACTTCAACTAATGCAATTAGTGGAGCTGCAACAGGAAGCAGTCTGACAAAGACAGGCGCAGGTACACTAACCATTGGTGTTGCTAGTACGTATGGTTCAACTTCAAGTTCAACAACGGTTAATGGCGGTACGCTCGCAAATGGTATAGCAAATGCTTTACCTACCACGACGACATTTACAGTGGGAAGTAGCGGCACATATAACATGAATAATTTTGCGCAAACCATTGGGAATCTTTCTGGTAGCGGTATTGTAAGAAATACAGGTGGCACATCAAGGGTTTTGACAGTAGGGGATGCAAGCTCAACGACATTTTCAGGAACGTTAGGTAATGCAGGTGGATTGAATTTTGGTTTGACAAAACAAGGTGCAGGTACTTTAACGCTATCTGGTACTAGTGCTTATACGGGTGCAACAACAATTAATGCGGGTAGTTTGCAAGCGGGCGCTACTAATGCCTTATCTAGCGCTAGTGCTGTGTCACTTGCAAATGTGGCGGGCGCAGTGCTCGATCTCAATAATTTCAATAACACGATTGGTTCTTTGGCCGGTGGTGGTGCATTAGGCGGTAATGATGTCACTTTAGGTTCTGCGACATTAAATGCAGGCGGTGATAACACAACGACAACGTTTACCGGTGTGATGAGTGGAACAGGCGCATTAACAAAATCTGGTACGGGCAGCATGACATTGGCTGGCAGCAATACGTATACAGGTGCAACTAATGTGAATGCCGGTACACTTGCTTTGACGAATGCAAATGGTCTAGGTTCTGGTGCGACACAATCTAGCGGTGTCACCGTTGCAAGTGGTGCATCTCTTAACACTAATTTTGCCACAGCAACATTGGGGAACACTAATAACATTACAATTAATGGCACTGGTGTTGGTGGAGCAGGCGCCTTATTTTCAAGTGCGACAACGGATACGGTGTCGAACAATATTATACTGGCAGGCAGTGCTGCGGTTGGCGGCGCAAATAGTCTTGTCTTAAGCGGAATTATTAGCGATGGCGGTAGTAATTTCAGTTTGACTAAGGTCGGTGCGGGTACGACAACGCTTAGTAATGCAAATACTTATGGTGGCGGCACGACTGTGAGTGCGGGAACGTTGAGTATCACAAATAAAAATGCTTTAGGCACAACAGGAAATATCGCAGTCAATGGCGGGACACTTAGTTTAAATCTTGGCGGCAATACACTACAAAACAGTAATACATTGACACTTGCAGGCGGCGCATTAACAGATACGACAGCAGCCGCTACAACGGATACTTTGAGTAATGCTATTTCACTTAACAACACAACAACGATTACATCAACAACAGCGAATGCCACATTAGCACTTACCGGTGTGGTGAGTGGAGCAGGCGGTATCACCAAAGCGGGCGCTGGTATTTTAACGTTATCAAATGCAAATACGGCTTATACGGGCAATACCAGTGATAATGGAGGGACGTTAAATATTACAAATGCGAATGGTCTTGGCAGTGCAACAGGCGGTACGATTGCAGTGGCAACGGGTACAACATTACTCTTAAATCTTGGCGGTGCAACACTTGCGAACAGTAATTCACTGTCATTGGCAGGTACTGCGGCATTAACTGATTCAACAGCAGCAGCGACGACAGATACTTTGAATAATGCGATCACTGTTGCAGCAGCAGGAACGCCGACTATCACTTCTACAAATGCAACTGCTACATTGGCATTGACCGGCGGCATCACAAATAACGGTACTTCTGTGACATTCACGGGGTCTGGTAATCACATTGTTTCTGGTGTGGTAAGTGGCGCTGGTGCTTTGACAAAAACTGGAACGGGCACACTCACCTTATCGAATGCAAATATTTATACGGGTAATACCAGTGTTAATGCAGGTACGGTTAGTGTGACTAATACAAATGGCTTAGGTGGTGCAACGGGTGGCACTATCTCGGTTGCAACGACTTCTACGTTAAGTCTTAATTTAGGCGGCGCGACACTTGCCAATCCCAATACATTAACACTGACAGGGACAGGCGCAATCATTGATTCAACTGCGGCTGCAACAACAGATACTTTGAATAATCCTATCACATTAACAGCCGCTGGTACGCCTACGATTACATCGACAAATGCAAATGCCTTGTTAGTCTTAGGCGGCAATATCACTAACAATACAGCGACATTGACCATCACAGGTTCAGGCAATACTAATTTAAACGGAACGTTAGGATCAGGTACGGGTGGACTCACAAAATCTGGCGCGGGGACATTGACGTTAAATGCAGCTAATACTTATACGGGTGCGACTACTATCAATGCTGGCACACTACAACTCGGTATTACAAATGGTATTGGATCAAGTAGTGCTGTGACACTGGCAAATGTTGCAGGTGTTTTATTTAATCTTAATAACTTCAATGACACGATTGGTTCTTTGGCAGGCGGTGGTGCATTAGGCGGTAATGTGACTTTAGGTTCTGGGACATTAAATGCTGGCGGCAATAATACAACGACCACGTTTACCGGTGTGATGAGTGGGACGGGAGCATTCACAAAATCTGGTACGGGCAGCATGACACTTGCTGGCAGCAATATTTATACGGGCGCGACTAATGTGAGTGCCGGCACATTGATTTTGACGAATGTAAATGCTTTAGGTTCTGGTGCGACACAATCAAGTAGTGTCACCGTTTCAAATGGTGCATCGCTTAATACGAATTTTGCAACAGCAACGTTAGGTAATAATACCGCTAACATTACAATCAACGGCACAGGAGTTGGTGGAGCAGGCGCTTTATTTTCAAGTACAACAACTGATACGGTATCAAACAATATTATACTGGCAGGAAGTGCTGCGGTTGGCGGCGCAAATAGTCTTGTTTTAAGCGGCATTATTAGTGAGAACAGTATCGGGCTCACTTTGACTAAAGTAGGTGCTGGCACAACAACACTTAGTAATGCAAGCAATAGTTACACTGGTGGTACGACGGTGAGTGCAGGTACTTTGAGTGTGACGAACAAAAATGCTTTAGGTACGACGGGAAGCATTAATGTGAATGGCGGGACACTCAGTTTAAATCTCGGCGGTAATACTTTAGCAAATAATAGCACCATGACATTTGCAGGCGGTGCATTAACAGATACGACAGCAGCCGCTACAACGGATACTTTAAGTAATGCTATTTCACTTAACAGTACAACAACGATTACTTCAACGACAGCGAATGCCACATTAGCACTTACCGGTGTGGTAAGTGGAGCAGGCGGTATCACCAAAGCAGGCAATGGTATTTTAACGTTGTCGAATGCAAATACTTCTTACACGGGCAATACCAGTGTTAATGCGGGTACGTTAAATATTACAAATGCGAATGGCCTTGGCAGTGCAACTGGCGGTACGATTGCAGTGGCAACAGGTACGACATTACTCTTAAATCTTGGCGGAGCATCACTTGCTAATACTAATTCACTGTCATTGGCAGGTACTGCGGCATTAACCGATTCAACAGCAGTAGCGACGACAGATACTTTAAGTAATGCGATCACTGTTGCAGCAGCAGGAACACCGACTATTACATCAACGAATGCAACTGCTACATTGGCACTGACCGGCGGCATCACAAATGGCGGTACTTCTCTGACATTCACAGGGTCAGGTAATCACACTGTTTCTGGTGTGGTAAGTGGCGCTGGTGCTTTGACAAAAACAGGAACGGGCACACTTACGTTATCGAATGCAAATATTTATACGGGTAATACTTCTATCTCAGGTGCAGGAATACTGAGTGTAACAAATGCAAATGGTTTAGGTGGTGCAACGGGTGGCACGATCTCAGTTGCAACGACTTCCACGTTAAGTCTTAATCTGGGCGGCGCGACACTTGCCAATCCCAATACCTTAACACTGACAGGTACAGGCGCAATCATTGATTCAACTGCTGCTGGTACAACAGATACTTTGAATAATCCCATCACATTAACAGCAGCTGGTACGCCTACGATTACATCGACAAATGCAAATGCCTTGTTAGTGCTAGGCGGCAACATCACTAACAATACAGCGACATTGACCATCACAGGTTCAGGCAATACTAATTTGAATGGAACAATGGGATCTGGTACGGGTGGACTCACAAAATCAGGCGCAGGCACATTGACATTAAATGCAGCTAATACTTATACGGGTGCGACGACGATTAATGTGGGTACATTAAAACTGGGTGCAAATAATGGGATTGGATCAAGTAGTGCTGTGACACTGGCAAATGCAGCAGGTGTGACATTTGATCTTAATAGTTTTAAT
>JABDCN010000011.1 GCA_013288125.1 Gammaproteobacteria bacterium | reverse complement strand
AAGATAATGCGGCAATACTTCTGTACTCATATCAACGATATCTTTACCAATCGATGCAATAAAATCAATCACAGACGGCTCAAGAATATACACCGCTGCATTCGCCTGCGATCCACGAAAAACAGGCGATTTTTCGTGAAATCCAACCACAATATTATCTTGGTCTAATTCAACAATGCCGCAAGTCTGCGGCGCGTCCGTATCAAACGTCATCATGGTGATTTCCACACCCGCTTTTCGCTCAGCATGCGCTTTCACAAACGCTGCCATTTCAAATCGCGTTAAATTATCAGCATGCGCCAACAAAAACGGCCCTTCTGCTAATAAACCACGGTTTTTAAGCACTGTCCCAGCTGTACCAAGTAATTCAGTTTCGTGAAGCAATGTCACCGAATCGCGCCACGGCGATGTTATCACAAAATCTTCAACCATGGTCGGCAAATAGTGGGTATTGATAAAAACGTGATCGACACCAACAGGCAATAATATATCCAGCCAATAAGCAAGCAAAGGTTTTTTATGAATGGGCACTAAACATTTTGGTAAATATTCTGTAATGGGACGTAATCGCGTGCCAAGACCAGCAGCTAACAATAAAGCCTTCATAACATTACTCCCAACTTTTTAATCCTCATATATATAATTCCTGCAGAATTTCATCAACCGACAAAGGCAAATTTCCAATACGCGCCACATGACACGCCGCAGCAACCGATCCCAAATAAGCACTTTCCCAAATCGTCGCACCCGCTGCTAATGCTAAAGAAGAAACAATCAACATAGAATCACCGCCGCCTGATACATCCTTAGGAACGCTATTAAATGCAGGCAATTGATCCGTGATCAATTGATTTTTTTTACTATTAGGCGAATGAACTAATAATCCTTCTGAGCCAAGCGTAATAAAAACATGTTCTGCGCGCGCTTCGCGGCTCAACGTATCTGCCAACACACTTAATCCAGACGTTTGATCACGTACCGCTAATCTTGCTTCATGCTCAGTCGGTGTAATTAATTTCATACCATGAAAACGCGAGACATCACCAATTTGTGAAGACGATTGACTATCCGCAACCATCGGTACGTTATGTTTGTTACAAACATCAATAATGTCATCCACTAAATGTTGCGGTAAACATCCATAATTAAAATCAGAAAACACGACAAGATCAGCTGTTTTAATCGCTTTCGCTAATTGTCTTAACATTTTATTTGCAATTTCATTTTCAATATGATGATGACGCAATTGCGAAACGCGTAATAATGTTTTGCCTTCTGCACGAAAACGTTGTTTCAATGTTGTCGGGCGGCTGACGTCTGATAATAATGTTGCATCCACTTCGAATTGTTTTAATATTTTTGTTGCAAAAGAAGCCGTCTCATCTTTTCCAACAACAGAAAAATAATTAACGGTTGCGCCTAAACTTTTTGCATGCGCAGCCACAATCCCTGCCCCGCCTAAAAATAAATCGCGTTTAATTGGCGTTACGACAATGGTGGGATCTTCACGTGATATGCCTAACGGATCGCACGTGACATATTCATCAATAATTAAATCGCCAATTACAATCACCGATAATTCTGCAAATTGTTTAACAATTTGAGGCAAACTAGTGACATTAATGGAATGACGTTCTAAATAATCGACAGGTTTTTTTATCGCATAAAAAACGGCTTCTTGTAATTCACCGCGCAATAAATCAATCGAAGAAAAACGCATTTCACCTGAAGAAAATAATAATTTGCCGCCATACGTTTCAACAACCGCTTGTTCAGGATTAAAATGTTGCTCGTGTTCGCTGCCTTTCACCACAATATCGGGTTTTA
The DNA here is from genome assembly GCA_013288125.1 of Gammaproteobacteria bacterium. Lineage (GTDB taxonomy): Bacteria > Pseudomonadota > Gammaproteobacteria > DSM-16500 > DSM-16500 > Aquicella. Next base: position 42,590 of record JABDCN010000011.1, on the reverse strand, counting down.
AATACGTTAAGAATTTTTCAGTGGGCGCAGAAAGGAGTAAAGCTAAATCCACACAACCAATTGATCGCACACCTTCTAAACGCAATGATTCAGGTACCATCGTACCCGCATGAGAATCATCGTAAACACCAACCACCAAAAAATCTGCGCATTCTGCAGCAAAGTTGAGTAATCGAAAATGTCCAGGATGCACAATATTAAAATTACCCGACACAAAGGCAATGCGTTTTCCTTCTGGAACAGATTCTCTGATCCAAGCGGCCATTGTCATCATTTCATCGGGTGAATCTTTAACAGGATGATCATAAAAATTAACAACATTATTTTGATCGGAAGAAAGAGCAGCTTTTTTTAAAGAATCCTTTGACATATATTCCCTTTATCACATTCGATTCACTAAGAGAGAAGCAAAACTAAAAGCCCCAGTAAAAGCGGGCGAAATCGCATTTAACACATGCATAGAGTGAGCATCTTGTTCGATAATATAATCTAATTCTATTTTTCTTTTTGCTGTATTAATCAATTGCGGCCTGATACCAACTTTGTTTGATGAAATTAAATCTGAAAAATCCACAGATGCGATCAATTTGCGAGAAGCACGCATAAAATGAGATTTAAAATATTTTTTCATTTCCGCATGCATTAACGCTCTGAAATGTTGTTGGTTGGCGATATACATCAGCGTAATATCTTTGATGATACGAAATGCTTCTAAATTAATACCAGAAATCAAACCATAATTTTCGCGGCCAAAAGCAGGAATCGCAGTTGGGCCAACATACACTTCATTACTCATATTTCTTGTAAAATGCACGCCTAAAAATGGAAGATTTAAATCAGGAACGGGATAAATATTTCCTTTCACCAAATGATTTTTTTGCGGATGTAATTTGTAATAAATGCCTTTGAAAGGTAACAGCGAATAATCTTTTGCAAATCCCATCATTTTTGCGATTTTATCTGTGCCTGACCCTGCACAATTAAAAAGATAATCGTAATGAAAATCACCCTGCTTTGTTTTAATGTGTTGTTGATGTTGATCGACTGCTTTGACCGCAGCGTTAAAATAAAAAGCAACACCGCGCGAAATTAAAATACGCTGCAAAGTGGTTAATACTTTTTTATTATCGATGCTCGCGGTTTGAGGCGTATAAATACCATGATGAAAAACGTTAGCGTGCGGCTCAATTTCTTTGACTTGCTGTTCATCTAAACGATGCGCTGTAATATTATTTTTCATGGCATTGTCTAAAAGACGATCAACAGTTGGAACTTCTTCTTCACATGTCGCAATAATGACCTTACCCATTTTTTTACAAGGAATGTGATGTTCTTGCGCAAAATCCACCATGAGCTTTGCACCTTCTGCGCAAACGGCTGATTTAAGACTATCTTGAGGATAATAAATACCAGAATGTAAAACGCCGCTATTACGCCCGCTCGCATGCAAACCAATTTTAAGTTCTTTTTCAAAGATGGCAATGCGGCTGGAAGGAAAACGCTCAGTTAGTTCTTTAGCGACAGACATACCGACTATGCCAGCGCCTACAATAATAAATTCATATCTAATTAGTTTATTATTTGACAATTTTTTAGGTATCCATGTCGAGAAATTATGCGCTTTGTAGGCTAGCGTTATTTAAGAAGGTTGTCAATTGGGAGAGTATTATCATGAGGGCGCGGCTTGTCTTATTACTCAGCCTGTCGTCCCGCGGCTTGTCCGCGGGATCCAGAAATAATAAACAAAATTTTGCGCTTTCTCTGGATCCCGCGGACAAGCCGCGGGACGACGGGACCGAGTGCAACGATAAGCCGCGGGACGACGGGACCGAGTGCAACGATAAGCCGCGGGACGACGGGACCGAGTGCAACGATAAGCCGCGGGACGACGGGGCTGGTCAAAAAATGAGGTGCCTGGCACCATTTTACTTCATCAGCAATCGACTCTGTTCTGTTATGTTGGAATCATTTGACCCTAAACTATCTGAATGGTCACTAACAACATCCGGTAATTCAAATGACATCCCAGAATACAATTGATCATTTTTAATTTGCCGAACATGCGTCACAATACGATTCCAAATAGCAATTAAATCGTCTTGTTTTTGACAAGGGCCTAATGAACTTATTTCATGCGTTAAATCAGCAATTTTTTTTCCATCTGTCGGTAATTTTCCGTCGGGTAATGAATGATACGGTAGAATAATATTATTTTGGAGGAGGAGGACGAGATCATCCCATTCGGTATCATAGATTTTGACAGGGGGAGTATAATGCCACAATTGTTTATAAGATTTATCTGTTAGAATCCCATTTATAATCCCTGCGATACTGCCTCCTACAAAAGTTCCACCTCCAACATCTGTCTTCCCTTGTTCATCAGGAGAAAAACCACAGAACCAGTCAGGCCCACCAAGAAACGTCAAATTGTTGCCCTCATGAAGGTAGACCCACGAATTGTTCTCATCAGAAAGAAGATCACAATCGTAATGCGAAGTATTAATAAACGCTGTGTGATTATAAGCAAAAACATTTTCATGATGACGCCAGCCATAGCCACTCTCGTATCCATCAGCCCAATAACGAGGAATACTAAATTTTATACCCCGATAAATAGCATAACCTATCCCCACCGCCAAACCCATCCACGCAATCACTGGCATGGCAATCGCCAGCGCTTTATAAGGCCATGTACTAGCTTGTCTATCTGACCACTCTTTCATTCGTTGTTCCATCTGCTGAATTAAGTCATCAAAACATTGTTGATTCGCTTCTATAGATTTTCTTTCTTGAAGTAGTTTTTGAATCACACGACGATCTGATCCAAATATTCCTTGAGATAATCGCGCGACATATAAGGGAAGTCTTTCAGCAAAATTTAAAGGGCGAACCTTATGGATGGTATCGTTTACGCGATACGTTTCAAGTTTAACCTCATGAACAGAACATCTTTCTGGATAAGTAGTGAATAGTGTATGATCAGGCAGTAATTTAATTTTAAATTTTTCTTCTAAAATAATTTTTAAATTCTGCCATTGTTCATCGCTAAGCACCGCACCAGGTTGTCGTAAAACTTCTTTAATTGAATCAAGATCAGGCGAAGTGAGATCTTCATGACAAATTTGATCTATAGAATCTTGTAATGCAAACTTAATTGATTCATTTTGCAAATAAAGATATAACATACATCCTTCAAAAGAAATCGGAATTGTTTCATACATCAATTTCAATTTATATTGATCAGCACGTCGTATTGTTTTCGTATACCAATCTCTTGCCTCAACATTGCTATACTCTAAATTTGCAATAATCATTTCTTTTAAACTTTCTGCCACCCCTTTATAGCTAACATAAACTTGTCTTACGCCTGTCGCATGTGGATTAATTTTTAAATAATGTTCATAAAGCTTTAAAAGATATGCTTTGTTTTCTTCGCTTAATTGACTTAATACACGAATCAATACGATTTGCTCTTCCTTTGTATGCGCTAAAATTTTATCAAAAGAAGATTGACGATATTGATTGAGAAGATGAATATCAGCGCCCGCTGTTAATAATGAATTAATCAAGTGAGGATGAAGCATACCCCTATCACTAATCGCTAAATGAAAAGCTGTATCACCGTTATTATTCTTAGCATTCAATAATTCATTTTTATTCGGTTCTTTTTCTATTAATTGAAGAATAAAAAGATATAAATGACTATTGCGATTTTTTGCAGCATAGTGCAGCGGTGTGTTGCCTTCTCTATCAGGCGTAAACCAAAATTGATGATATGTTACTTTTTCTTCGTCAGATAATGTGCTGATCAAATGCATTATACGATGAAAAAGAAGTTCTACTGATTCATGATAACTTAATTGTGATGCTTGACAGATGAGCGTTTGTTCTTTGGTATTTTTTCCTAAAAGAATGGCTTGGCTTTCATCAAATGCATTCGTTTCAATTAAAGTTTTAGCTACGTGACGTAATGATAAATGAAACGCAAATGTTAAAAAATTAATGTTATTGTCATCGATATATAATAATGAAGGCTTAAAATCATCACCTTGATATGATAAAAAGTTGTGGATTTTTCTAGCTGCTTCAATTTGATTGCCTCTCGACATCGTTCCGATTAATGCAATTTCATCTTCGTGTGCGTTATCTCTCGCTTGCATGTGGATGATCTCCTCATTAATTTTAATGAGAAGAAAATAGCATAGAGGATTTAGAACAACAATATGCGACAGACTGTGTAATAGGATAAACTGGTAATGCATTACCATTTATGGCATGACTTAATGGTAATGCATTACCATGAAAAAAATCCCATTATGGTTGTTTGGATTTTTGTATTAATATTGTATAAATTATGATTAAAAATCAATTTTTTGACAAAATTATCATTATATTGTAAGCTATTTACTCATCTTTATGTGAGATCAATTATAATGCAACGCAAACATAAGCCCATTTCTTTTTTTCGTAGTCTTCAACAGCGTCAAGTCTATGGTAATGCATTAAGCCCTTATGATGAAGAAGGCGACAAAGAAGCAAAACGGTTCATTAATCTATTAGGCAATAGACGCGAGCCTATCTCTGAAACAGATAGAATAATCTATTTAAGTGAACTTAAACGTCTTGCCTTATTAGGCAGTGAACCTGCCCTTCACTATTTTAGAAATAATCTGAACGCAAGATTTACTACTTTCAGTACAATAGATTTAAATCATTCCTTTAGATCAATCACTGAAGAAGTTGCTTATTATACGTGTAATCCAAAATTACTTGTGGAAGCTTTTTATCTTTTTGCTTTTGATGTATGCGAGACAAATCAGCTATCATTTGTTCTACCCAATGTTGAGAAAGGATTTAATTGTTTAATTACCGCCGCTAACATGCAAGGGAAACATGCAACAATAGCATCTTATATACTTGCGTACTTATATTCTTCTGAACTTGGCTATCATTTTAATGATACAGTTCCACTAAATTTGACGTCTATCACCAATTTATATAATAAATTATGTACAGTATTAAATCGTGCCATCCAAGAAAATACTCCATCTAATGACATCAATTACAATCTCATTCTTCGCAAGGTTATCTTATTTTTTGCTGAATTAGGATGTAGGCAAGCTATCGTATATCTCATGAATTCATATAAAAATGGCAATACCGAACTAAAAATAAATAAAAATAGCGATCAGGAAAATAAATTAGGACAACGATTAGATAAGTTGTCTGACTTTTTAAAAGAAAAATATTTTGAATATTTTAAAATTGTCCTACAAAATACTAAACGATATGGTCATACTACTGTTAGCTTTCCATCTGTTGGTTTTTCTTATTTTGTCAATGTTTGGGGTAAAATCAAATATGGCGAGGATTATAATAAAGATACAGTCGATGCCATCATTAAGGAAGATTTTATTCAAGACGCGATGGCTGGCAATTTGATGGCATCTCTTTCATTAGGGATGCTAGCGTTTGAAGACAACAATTTAAATGAAGCTAAAATATGGTTTGAGAAAATTCTTGCGTGTTATCGAGATGTTAAAGTCGGAAAATCAAATGAAGTCATCATAGCCGCCAGAAAAATGTATGAAATAGCAAAAAATGAAAATTCAGCAAATCAAAATCAATTACTAATTAACGCGGCGGAATTAGGTTGTGTAACTAGTTTAATTCAGTTAGGAAAAATTAAATTAAAAGCAAATGATTTTAATGAAGCAAAAAAATATTTTGATTTAGCCATAGAACATTCTTCTTCTACTTCTATTCCTCACCAAATTTGCAATAAACTGAATCATGCATTTCATTTGAGTCAAGCAGTCGTCTCACCTTACTACTTTTATTTAAAAGGTGAAGAAATTAAAAGAGGCTCTCTCTCTGCAATTGATGAAATGAAAAGCATCGCTACGTTTACCCAGGATCTTGAATTACATAATGATTGGCAAGAAATAAAAAATGCACGTGAAATGAATCCTTATGCAGAAGTAAATGCAGAAATAATTGATGATTTAATCAAAAGAACACTAGAAAATCATGCTAGAGTCTATAGATATCAAATAGAACAACAAGCACCTAGATTAACGCGTCGTTTATAATCATTAATGTGTGTGATTGATAGATATCATTTCAATTCTCTTTCGGATATAAAAAATATTTAAAATCAATAAATAAGAGGAGAAATATTTACTTTTATGAAAGTGCTATAATATGAATATATCAGTTTTAATATTTAAAAAATTGTAAAAAAAATTAAAAATGAGGAGGCATAAATGCTTCGCCCTCCCAAGCCATCAACACCTAAATCAACTAAAACGACACGCGTTGTTGACGTACTTGATCATTCACTTAATCCTAATTCTAGCCCAGAAAATTGGGGTAAAAAAGATAATGCAGAATGGTGGGGAACGCTACTGAGTTATGATAAAAATTTTCGTCATCTTGAATATTGCATTGATTATGATGAAGCACTTGAAGAAGAAAACAACAAAAAAGCAGATATAGCTCGTGAAAAAATTTATGAGGTAATCGACCAGGCATATAAAGAATTTTCTTATTCTATAGAGAGCGGCATTGCAGACAAACGCATGCGTGATTCAACATTGAGAGAATATTTGGAGCTAGTAGGCGAGCAAATCAAAGAGGCAAAAAAAGCGAATAAGCATCCTCGTGAATTACTGGAAATTGCTTTAATCAAATTAAGTATTCTCAAGGATCTATCAAGATCATATGTTGTTGGAGAATTAACTGATGTCGAAAGAGTACCAGGAAAAATTTATATTAAAAATACAGATAAAAATTTTTTTGAATACGAATTAATTGGATTAGACGGTGAATTAAAAAAGGAAAAAATCTTATGGGCAGATTTGCCAGCTAACTTTAGAGAAAATACAAACACATTAGACAAAAGTACATGGTTGCCAGCCTTATTAGAGATAACATCGGCAGCAGGTTATACAGTTAAGGGAGGAGCATGGAACGTTGAAAGTGAACTTAATAATGTAGCTTGGGTGTCGCCAATAAACGGAGCTAATATCGCCACACGAAAAGAAGGTGACCCTCCCTACGATAGGATAGGCACCTACGTTAATCACATTATGAATTTACCTTTAACGCTAAACACGAGTGACATTAAAAAAGAAATAGGTAAAGGCGGTCTTTCACCAATATCTGAGAATGATAATGCATATAATAATTACATGCAGAACCCTTCCGTTCTGCCTTTTTATTCTGACAATGGCACCTTGGGATATAACACTATTTTGTGTGCCATATTTAACAATTATCTCCCCGTCAGTTTTGGTCTTAATCCTACAGCTGTCCACACCAATTTTTTCGCACAACAATCCTTTGGGACGGCACGTCATGATTATGGGCATTGTTTTTATAGAGTTCAAAATTTGAAAGATAAGCATCCCGAATTCTTTGAAAATTGCAGGGAAATGTATTTTGAATTATTTAAGCAAAGAAAAAATAATATGATAGATGAAAATACATTTAAAAAAGAATTATTAGTATTGTTTCTAATAGTTTTTGAACTAGGTGGTAATTATGTTAATGAATCTAAAATAAGAAATGTAATTATAGAAAGAACGCGTGATCTTGAAGAATCTGCGTCTTACTATGAGGACTCAGGTCATATGAATGAAATAATGCGTTTTAATACCTACTTATCATATAAGGAACACAAACAACACAAAACAGATAGGCCTGCTCTTAGCAAACAAGAGAAAGAAAAAGCGCATGCCGCATTAAATCAAATGACTATCATGGATACAATTGATTTTGTTAAGCCACTTCAAGATTTAGATTATCCATTTCCTGATATTATACAAAAGAAGCCATGGAAAGCTGGGCCCAGTTTACGAAAATCTTTGTTAGAGATGTTTGATGAATTTAATACGCGACATCCAGATTTTTATTCTCTTAAAAAAAATAGCACTGAGCAAGTGGATACACAGTCTTTTTTCTATAAACCGCCGCCGATTCCTGATTTTGACACTCAAAAATATAGCAAAGAACGTATAGAAAAATCGTTTGAAAAGAAATCGGATAAATAGAAAATATCCTGACATTATCATTGTAAGCGTTCACGCTACACTCATGACACCAGAGGTTGAGAGAGGATTTAACTGCTTAATTGACGCCGCTTATATGAAAGGAAAACATGCAACAATAGCATCTTATATACTTGCGTACTTATATTCTTCTGAACTTGACTATCATTTTAATAATACAGTTCCACTAAATTTGACGTCTATCACCAGTTTATATAATAAATTATGCACAGTATTAAATAATGCCAGACTTTTTGGGTATCAGATCGAACAACAAGCGCCTAGCATAACACGTCGGTTTTAATCATTTATGATGCCCACAAGTTCTTTGCCATCATACAATGCACTTCCTTTTCACCCGCATGATAAACACCAATCCGACAATCCATCGCAAAACTTGCCAACACATAAGCATCTGACATTGTCATTTTTTTCGTGACAGCAATCTTTTTTAACATTGCCATGGAAGCTGTTTTCATTGCTTCTTCAATATCAGCATTTTTTGCATAGGTCACAAAAAATTGTTGGTTATCTATTTTCGGCAAAACAAAAGCTTTGGCGCTAGCATTTTTAGGCACCATACAATAAACACCTTGCACACCATTGACGACTTCTGAAATAGGGCAATTCCACGTTTTATACATCATTTTTTCAGCTTCTTCTTGCGAAACTTTACGTACATCAACAATCAACTTAATCGTTTCTTGTTTGAGAATATCAAGCGCCTTATTCAAATCTTTGTCATAACCAACAGCAATCCACGCGGTTGGTGTTTCAACGCGAGGCCAATTTAAAGGTTTTTGTTTGATGACATCAATTGTCACATTAAATTCTTGGAATGCTGTTTCAATCGCCGTCAAATCAATTTCACCATTACCTTGTCCTGCATGCGAATCACCTGTCCAGAGATATCCCCCTTTTCTAAAAACAGGTAAATAAAGTGTTGTCCCTTCTGTCATTTCTCGAAGATCCATATTGCCGCCAAATGGACCTGGTGGGATTGAATCATATTGACCAGATTCAGCTCTTGCGACCGCCACAATGCCAGGGAACGGCGCTAATGGAACGGTAATACCAGGCAAAAACTGCATTTTTTTGTTTTTAACATCCAGGGCATAATATCTCACGCTTGGATTGGGAAATACTTTAGGAAATAAGCCTTTATTGTACGCGCTATTATTAGACGCATAAGCACGAGGTACAATTTTATTAAAATGGATTCGCAGCACATCGCCAGGTTCTGCATCATTAATATAAATAGGGCCCGTTAAAGTATGCGGACCGCGATTCGGGACCGCATTTTGTATTTTCATAATTTGTTCGATCGTCGCACCCGGTACGACTTGATTATCTGAAGCAGCCATCGTTTCAATTACGACAGTATCGCCAGGATTAATGGTTAATACAGGCTTGAGACTGCTATCAAATACACCCCATTGAGCGGTTGCAGGTGTCGCTGGCAGAATATAAGTGGTTTGCTGAGGGTGAGGTAGCTTAGCAGGAGCAACCATTTGATTTTGATCAAGTAATCCTGATAAAAACGGTAGACAACTTTCAGTTTGTGCCTGTGTCTGACTCGCTAATAAGAGGCTTAATCCTAACAAAATGATCCGTCTATTTTTAAAAATCATGAGTTATCCCTTTCTCTCAATTGGTTTTCAATTTCTTTAACCACTATAATACTCTTATCAACAAGTGCGCTAGGATGCAAGGACATGAACATGGACGCCAATCCTGAAGTAACTATTCATCAAGTCATTGAAGACTATTCAGCAAAATATGCTGATCATATTGCCATTCGAGATTGTGACAATTTAATTTCATATAGCTATGGCGAACTCAATCAAAAAGCAAATCAACTTGCCCATTACTTACGTTCATTTGAATTATCACCAGATAATTTTATTGCTATCGCATTAGATCGATCACCCGAATTAATCATAAGTATCTTAAGTGTTTTAAAATCAGGATGTGCTTACTTACCCTTAGATGCTGAACAACCAGAACAGCAATTAGAATTTATTTTGAATGATTCAAAAGCAGCCATACTCATTACGCAATCCAATTTAAAAGATAAATTCAAGGGATTTACTGGTCGTATTATTTTTATCGATGAAGATAAACATCATTATGAATCACATCCATCACATAATCCTGTCTCTCCTGTTCAACCTCATCATCTTGCTTACGTTATTTATACTTCAGGTTCAACAGGGAAACCCAAAGGCGTGTTAATTGAACATCAAAGTGTTGTAAATTATATTCGTTGGTTTAGTTTATATACGGTATGCCGTGCACAAAGTCGGATTGATTTTTCTTCTAGTATTGCATTTGACATGGCCGTGACAACAACGATTGCAGCGCTCGCCCTCGGTTTAGAAATTGTGATCTGCCAAGATCAAATGAAAAAAGATATTCGTCAATATAGGCAGTATTTACATCAGAATGAAATTAACATTATTAAATTAACACCAAGTTATTTAAAAGTGCTTATCCAAGATGTGAAAAATCATCTTATTGAATTACCTAAATTAAGCATGATTATTTTAGGCGGTGAGATACTGCATACAAAAGAATGCCAAGATTGGCTGGAAATTTATCCTCAACATATTTTATATAATGAATATGGACCAACAGAAACAACGGTCGCTGTCACTGAATTTAAAATCACTTCAATGAATATCACAGAATTAAATAGTATCGCACCGATAGGAAAACCAGGATTAAATACGTATTGCTTATTACCCGATCATGACATTGCAGAATTACATGTCGGCGGCAAATGTCTTGCGCGTGGTTATCTCAATCAAGAAGAAATGACAAAACAAGTTTTTATTCATGATGATGAAGAAAATAAATTATTTAAAACGGGTGATTTATGCCATTACTTGGAAGATGGTAATCTTGAATATGTTGAACGCATTGATGATCAAATTAAAATTCGAGGGTTTAGAGTTGAACCGGGTGAAACGGAAACATGTTTAGCGGCGCATCCAGAAATAGCTGAAATTCGTGTCGTCGCGCATCATCATGATTCAGATGAAAATCAATTGATTGCTTATTATATTCCAAAAGATCATGCTGCAACGCTTAAGCATGAAGCGTTACGAGAATATTTGCAAGAAAGACTTGCTGAATATAAAATTCCATCAGCATTTGTCATGGTGCCATCATTTCCTTTAACACCAAATGGAAAATTAGATAAAAAAGCATTGCCAAAACACACGCTGGTAGAATCGACCATAGCAGCAGAAACATCTACTGAAGAACAATTGCTTATCATTTGGAAAAAATTATTTCATCAATCACAATTAAGTATGGATAGTCATTTTTTTAATTTAGGCGGTCATTCATTAACAGCTGCTAGATTAGTGATTGAAATAGAAAATACATTTAATAAATCGATTAATATCAAAAATATTTATGAGGCACCTACGATTAGAGAATTAGCAACTGTTATATCGCATGCACTACCCACTCAAAATAAAGTTCAAGCCTCTCATTTTGTTACGCATCTTACTAAAGATATTCCACTCAGTGATTTTCAATTTTTATTTTGGATTTCTGGTTGGTTTGAACCAAAAATAAAAAAATTAAATATTATTGCAAGACGGCGAGTATCAGAAAAATTGGATATGAAAATACTCTTGTTGGCTTGGCAATGGGTACTTAAACAACATGAAGTATTATCATATCAAATTGAAAAAATACTCCCGCTCCAATACTTAAAAATGGATCATGACTTTCATATTAATGAAACAGATTTAAGTTCTTACTCGGACAATGAAGCTGAAAAAAAGCTAAATGTATCAATGGATGAATTACTCAATCATGATTGGCGTCGAAATAAACCTTTATTTGTCGTCAAAGCATTTCATCTCAAGGAAATGACAGAATTACAAATCAGCATTTCGCATTATCTATTTGATGATGCCTCAGAAGATATTCTCTTTGCTGATTTATCACGAGCTTATTGCTATTATAGTCAAAATAAACATTCCTTGCCGATTCAAGAGCCCATTCAATATAAAAATTATATTATGTATGAGAACGCTTACTTAAATCAGCAAATAGAACGTGATATTATTTTTTGGAAAAAATATTTAAGTCAAACTTATTTACTTCCTATTCCTGAAAATGAAATTATTCACAAAATGAATAATATGCCCTACTCTAGCTATTTGAATTTATCTAACGACATTATTATTCATCTCAATCATCTTTGTATTGCAGCTTCCATTAGTATCACTGACTTACTTTGTGCTAGTGTTGTACTTTCTCTCAAAAAATCAATTGAACATTTGAAAGGTGAAATGATAATTAATATTATTCGTTCCACGAGAAATAACGAAAGTCATGATAAAATGATAGGCTGTTTCCTCAGAATAGACGCGATTAAAGTTGATCTTGACACTACGTTAAATTTTATTGAATTGGCTAAGCAAATTCAGCAATCTCGGATAGAAACAGAGCCTTATCAAGCTTGTTCTGGTATGGTTAAATTAGCCTGTCTTGATCAGAAAAATTTGATTAAGCATCTTGCAATGAATTTTGTAGGAACTATTTATTGTAAATTATTTAAAAAAACTAAATTAAACTTTACGATGTTACAAATGTATGCTCGTTTAAAATCATTAAAAAACAAACAACAATTTATTGTTAACATTAATTTACTTCATCATTTTCTTCAAGATACTAATAATGAAAGCTTATTTGGAAAGGAACTTGTTAAAATTAAATTACATGAATACGATTTATCGTTGATCAATAATGTGCTGGATATTTGTTTGTTTAAAAATATGGATGATAGTTATTTAGTTGTGTCTGGGAATTTAAAACTAGGTTTTCGTGAGCGTTTGGGGAGGAATATTATCCAGTTTTTAGCTGAAAAAACCTCATGAATGACCTTCTTGAAAACCTCAAGAAAACCACAAGAAAACCTCCGTAGAAGGGTGGGGTGGCGATGGCCATTTTCAAAAATGGAAGCACGTATCACGGGTCAATACAATGCAAGACGGCCCGCGCAACGGTACACCTTTAACAGAGTGGTTGTTAGTTTTATAACTTCGATTAAGCAGCAGTGATGCGGGCCTCCTAATCTTCGACATTACTAATGCTTCCATTTTTGAAAATGCCATCACCACCCCACCCCATCAACTCCGTTGTTCACATTCCCAAAAGCATACCTCCCCTCCCTAACCCTCCCCTCCAGCAAAAAACGCTGGAGGGGAGGGAACCGAGATTTTAATCTTCTCCTCGTAGCAACAGACCGAGATTTTAACTTTTTCCTCGTAGCAACAGATCGAGATTTTAATTTTCTCCTCGTAGCAACAAACCGAGATTTTAACTTTTTCCTCGTAGCAACAGACCGAGATTTTAACTTTTCTCTCATTATAACTAAGCTATATCATTTTCTTTCCCCTCCCCTCCAGCGTTTTTTTGCTGGAGGGGAGGGTTAGGGAGGGGAGGTAAGCTTTTGCTTTTGCTTTTGCTTTTGCTTTTGCTTTTGCTTTTGCTTTTTGTTTTTTGTTTTTCCCATCACCACAAGCGGAAGGAGGTAGGGGCAGGGTGGATTAATCCTTTTAAAAAAATAAGTCATCGTTATGTCGAAGATTAGGAGGCCCGCATCACTGCTGTTTAATCGAAGTTATAAAACTAACAATTTTTCTATCACAAGTGTACCGTTGCACGGGCCGTTTTGAATCGTATTGGTACTGTATTATTGACTTATTTTTTTAAAAGATTAATCCACCCTGCCCTGACTCGAATCATTTAAAGATTAATCCACCCTGCCCTGACTCGAATCATTTAAAGATTAATCCACCCTGCCCTGACTCGAATCATTTAAAAGATTAATTTAGCCTGTCCTAACTCGAATCATTTAAAGATTAATCCACCCTGTCCTGACTCGAACTCGAACTCGAACTTAAGTAATATTCCACGTCGCTTCCACACCAAATACTTCGGTATGATAATCAACATTCCCTTCTAAATTATTTTGTGTCACTGGATTAATATAATGAATAGGAACTTTAACAGGGAAAGAATAACCATAACCCACATCCCATGTTAACTTGCAGTTTTGTATGTATCTTAAACCAATATCGACACCAATTTGATTTGGATCAACAATTAAAACATCTCTACTGCCTGTCGTTGTCGATCCTTCAGAATAAGTTAAACCACCACGAACCAACCATTGTTTTGCCAATTGATAGCGTGATCCCAAAGCAAAAAACCATGTATTTCGAAAATTTCTAGGAATGATTTCATCAATAGGTCCTGTTGGAGAAGCAACATGATTGGCATGATCAGATCGATAGATACCCCAATTTTGATATTCAATCGATCCCATGATTGCCCAACATGACGAAACATCGTGATAAATACTCAATGTAGTTTGTGAAGCCAATGGCATTGTCACAGTAAAATTTGAAGTCCGAGCATTAGGCAAAGCGGGGAATGGAAATGCAGCGCTGCCTGAATAAAATTTACTGCTGCCAGATAAGTGAGTAATAATTTGTGATCGATAAGATAAACCAACTCGTGTCGCAGGTGTAAATTCATAAAGAATACCCGCATGCCAACCGGGTGTTATCGCTGAGGCTTGATTCAATAATATTGAGTCGTTTGTCGTCAGCGGTTGTGTGCGTACAGCGTTTCTCTCCGATAATCCAAAATAAACAATATCAACACCAATACCAACAGAAAGTTTTGGATTAATACGAAAGGCCAAGCTAGGACTTAAGTCATAAGACTTATCATATGCCCTATTCACTTCGTAACGTACAATAGAATTAATCGGATAATTAATACCGAGTCCATACAAACTAAGTAAGCTCACACCAAAATGCCATCTATTATTAATCGGTATCGTATAATGAAAATAAGGCAAAACAGCAGCTGTACTTGTTGAAGTATGACCAGTACTAAAGATCGGAGAATTAATAAAGAAGCCGCCGCCTAAAGGCACCGTTGTCCCTGGATTTGACATAGTTCCGTTGTAGTATTGATGCGTATAAGGCACCATGGCTAGCACAATGAGTTGTTGATGGTCGACGCGTGTTAAACCAGCCGCATTATAAAAATTCGTGGCTGCATCTTCCGCAATTGCGGCGCCGCCAGCGCGTCCTTCGCCAAGCTCAGAGACACTTTCGAGTGGAATAAAAATGTTAGCAGCAAATATGTTCGTAGATAAGAACATCAGCATCATTACAACAAAACGGGACTTAATGTAACGCGACAAACAAACTAAATTTTTCATATCATGCCATCATCATTGATAATATTTTCCAAGCTGGAAATAATACACGAGTCATATTTTCAATACTATAGGATTTTTATGCAGAATTAAAAATTTAAATGGATTGCGCTATTATCCTGAAAAATTGTCATCCTGAGCGTAGCGAAGGATCACTAAAATACGCTGATGACATTTGTTGGTGATCCTTCGCTACGCTCAGGATGACAACGTTTTACTAATATAACTTAAATTGTATACTCTGCACTTTTAACCCCCTCCGACTCAGGCGAACTCATATAAAATCCAACTGTTTCACTATTTCTACTTTTACAATCAAACAAACCCGATTGAGGATCAGAATATCGCATATCAAGCGGATTACAAATCATCGCCCTAATCGTTCTTGGGCCCGAACCCGGCATACCTGCATGCACCACTTTTCTATTATCAACTAATAAAATATCCCCTTTTTGCCATAAGCATGAACAATAATAATCTCTCATCAGTTGTGCTAAGGCTTTAATTTCTTTTTCATTGAAACAACTTTTTACTTTAACATCGTTAAATGGTAACGAATCCTTATTTTTACGATTGGCCATATAATTTTTATATTTTGAAACAATAATTTTAAAAGATTCTTTAGGCGAATAAAAAAGAGAAGCGAATACCATATAAATAACTTCAGGTATTTTTAATACAGCATCAGGCAACCGCCAAACAAATCGATGCCAAAACCACATTTTACCTGGATAATCTTTAATGAATTTTTTTCTTAAAACAGCATTTAACGTAGGCAATTCAAAATAATTAATTTGCAATGATTTTTTATTAGTAACAGGATGAATAAATACATTAGGTTTATACATTAAAATAAATTTTTTATCGTTTACCGTAACAACAGGCAAATCAAATTGTTTACATATCGCTTCAATTTTTTTATCAGAGAGATGATATCGTTCGGCTACTTCTGACATCAACCATTTAGAAACAAAAAAATTATTTTTTTCTAATTTTGTTTGTAATGCTTGATCTAAAAACGGATATATCTTTTCCATGTTAATGATACCCGTTTCGCCGCCCGTTGAAGAAGGCTTTAAACAGCAAAATGAAATATAAGTTGGGACATCGGTACTATAATAATTTTCACTATGAAATCCACCCAGGTACAACGTGCCACCTGTTTTATAAACCGCATTTGTATGCAAGACATATTTTGAATTGCCGACATGAATACGGCCTTGTTCTGACATAAAAGCTTCACTGATTCCTTTCATGCCTCGAATACTGAGCACCGTCGTTTCAAAATCTTCTTCTGATACAATATTAAAACCTCTTAACAAAACAGCGCCGTAATGCGACATGTCATTGAGAATTTTATCAGTATTTGAAATTAAAAAGGCTTGTAAGAATTGAACGCTATTATCTTCTTTTGCTTCAATGACAAATGGCATTTCATTTTCTTTGGATAAAACTAATCTTTCATTGGGGTTTAGAAAACGTGTTGTTACGCCAGCATATTCATTATGCATCACTGAAACTCCTGTTTCATCATGAGGTAACTGATATGACTATAACATGAAAGTTATTGAGTTTCAGGTTGTTGGGCTTCGACCTTGTTGGGCTTCGACCTGCGAAAGCAGGTCGAAGCCCAACAAGGTCGAAGCCCAACATAACAACCTACAGAGACTTTTAAAATACTTTACCCATTGTTACTTTCGGATAATCACGACGATATTCAGGCGCAGTCTGAGAAGTTAACGATTGCGTTAATCGTGAATACAAGGTTCCAACATAATCGGTTACTCGAGGAGGAGTAGTAGCAATAGTAGTAGTTGTTGTTATTGTTGATACAGGCACAAATCGCTCCCCCTGTTCTCGCATTGCTTTTTCTTTTATTATTCGAGCCTGCACAGGTTTATCATTAAAATGAATCGAAAACAATCGATCCAATTTCTCTACACAAAATTTTATTGTTTCTGGATGGATTGCTTTGTTCTCCGATTCATCTTTTAATAAATCCAGAATGGAACGGATTTTACCGGATAGATGAAATGCCACTAAGGTAACCTCTGTTTCCATTTCATCCAACTCATTTATAATCTGTTTAACACAAGCTGGCCGATAGAGTTCACATTTTATTTCACGTTCCACTCCACCAATTAATCCTTTCCAGTCCGGCTTATCTCGCATCTCTTGTAAAATACACTTTAATTGAGCATGGATATTTTCAATATAATTTTGCATTTTATTTCTTATTACAATCCATTGTTTAATGTGATCTATTTCAATAGCATTTTTATTGAGATGTATAATATCCAAATCGCAATTAAGATCTTTTAATAACGCCTCTAAATTTAATCGCAAATTATCATCAATATCTATCAGGTTCATCTGATTTATTTTTTCAGCATCAAATTTAAACAGCGCTCGATAGCAAGTCAATAAACTATCATAAATATCAATTAATTCATCGCCAAGTAATAGATGTGCTTCATCACACATTGTTATCTGTAATTTTCTGATCGCTAATAAACACACATCCATATAAAAAGAAGAGGATGAAATTGCATTCAACAATTTAGACAGATTTTTATTGATATTATTGTTATTGATGATAAACGTAATGCAACATGTCATGATATCTAAGAAATTTCGTTTTTCTAATGTCATGGCTAACTCAATCGTTGATATATGACGTCTGTTGACAGTATCAATCTTTTCCCCCCGTTCAATTAAATGTTTTACAACAGGCAATGAATAGTGGCACGGTTGCATAAATACATTAAGACATTTATTTTGTATTTCTTGAGGTATGCTTTTACTAGCCAAGATAATGATGCTTAAACAATCCAGTTGATAACGCAGTAAAGCATATTCAATCGGCGTCAAATGATTATGCCCATATTTTACATTAAGAATATCTGATGAGTCATCAATAAAATATTTAACAATGCCAACTTCATTTAAATCAATAGCATCAAAAATTGTTACATTACGCTTGCGCACTTCTTTCTCGCGAATGGTCTGACGATCTTCAATAAGAACAGGTATTTTAATTTTTCCAACGACAGTAAATTCTTTTTCAATAACAGGCTCATAATCATCCTCATGAAGCGTTAGCGTTCCATCTTGACTACCTAAAATTAAAATCATTCGACATAAATTAACCATGCCAGCTTGAGCAGCGAGATGACACGCTTTACCATAACCATATGAATCTTTTTTATCCGTTTTTTTATTTGTCTTAATGATCGCCAAAACAGAAGACCACCGTTTTTTTAATGCCGCATAATGAATAGGCGTAAAACCTTGTTTATTTTTTGCCGCAAGATCCGCGCCTTCTCTAATGAGTGCAGGAATGATTTCAAAATTATTTTTTTCAATAGCATCGAAAAGTTCTTGTGTGCGAATTTCTTGTGCTAATTCTGCCAATGAAATGGCATGCGTTCTGGTTTTCATTTTCTTATCCTCGTTTGTTGTAAAATATACATGTATATTTTACGGGTTACTGTTATAATATACCTGTATATTTCACGGGTTGAATAACCAATGAAACGTTATCTTATTGATAAATTGAAAGATTGGCTCATGTCCCCTTCCCGCAAACCGGCTGTGCTAAGAGGTGCCCGTCAAGTAGGCAAAACGTGGGTGGTCAGAGAACTTGCTAAACAAACTGGCAAGCAATTAATCGAGCTTAATCTTGAAAAACAACGCTCTCTTGCTATTCATTTTGAAAGCAATGATCCATCGACAATTTTATTAAATTTAGAAAGTGCGCTGAATCAATCTATTCATCCAGCGGACTCTATTTTATTTTTAGATGAAATTCAAGCCGCACCTGAACTCTTTGCAAAATTACGATGGTTTTACGAAGACATGCCAGAGCTAGCTGTGATAACGGCAGGATCATTACTAGAATTTGTATTGGAAAACCATACATTTAGCATGCCCGTTGGACGTATCCAATATTTTTTTATTGAACCATTAGGATTTGAAGAATTTTTATTAGCAAAAAATGAGACACATTTATTATCAGCTATAGAAAAAGTAACGATTGAAAAACCATTGAACACTTCATTGCATGATAAAACGAATCAATTATTCAAGGAATTTGTCATTGTTGGCGGGATGCCAGAAGCAGTTTCTACTTGGATTAAAACATCCTCATTAGAAGCACTTGCAGAAGTACATAATAATTTAATCAATACTTATCAAGATGATTTTACAAAATATGCAGGGAAATTATCGATTACTTATTTGGAAGAAGTATTACATGCGGTACCAAAATTATTAACCAAAAAATTTGTTTATAGTCATGTGGATTCTAACGCGCGGCATGAAAATATTAAACAAGCATTAAATTTACTATTAAAAGCACGTCTATGCCATAAGGTGCAATGCGTTAGTGCGAATGGTATTCCAGTCGGCGCTGAAGTGAAATCAAAAATATTCAAAATTATTTTGATTGATGTGGGTTTAGTTTCAACAATGTTAGGTTTAAAGCTGTATCAATTTAATAACGTGGAAGATATTTTAGTTATTAATAAAGGAGCATTAGCAGAACAAGTTGTTGGGCAATTATTACGATTATTATCGCCATTTTATGTTGAGCCAACATTGCATTATTGGAGCCGCGAATTAGCCAATTCGAACGCTGAAATTGATTATTTAATTCAAGATAATCAACGATTGATTCCGATTGAAGTGAAGGCTGGTGTTGAAGGAAAACTCAGATCATTGCATCAATTCATGAATGAAAAACCCTGGAAACTTGCTATTCGTTTTTATGCAGGCCCTGTTCAACTCGATCATATCAAATCAAAAACAACAACGGGTGATTCGAATGATTATAAACTTATTTCACTACCATTTTATTTGTTGGGTCAGGTGGATAAATTGCTAAAATATTTGTAATCATTCAGAGGTCAGGGAAAAGAAGTTTTAAAAACTACCTCCTCTCCCCATCCCTCTCCTCCAGCAAATAACACTGGAGGAGAGGGGGCGTTCTAATCAAGCTCGTCAACAATACTACTTCCTCTTTACATGACTTGAATTTGAAAAATATTCACGAGAATACACTGGTTCAAGCATAATTCCAGATGATTGTGACGGTTGTTGAAACATGACACCAGCATGAGGATAGTCACTTCTACGAGTTGCATTCGTCGTATTCATTGAGGCTTTATTCGTATAGATCGTTTGGACTGGCGTATAGTATTGTGCTGTCTGTTCAGCTTGTTTTACTTCTTCTGGTTTTGCTCTCTGCTGCATTTGTTCTACCTCTTCTTGTTTTACTTTCTCTCCACGACAAGTAGATAAACTTTGTCGAATATCGCTTTTCTCATCATCACTTAATTGGTTTCCAAATCTTTGAAGTCTTTCCTCCAATTCATACATGATATATCTACGCACAGCAGAAAATTGTTCAGAAGAAAATGATGGCGATGATAATGCATCTAACAATCGATTTATTTTAATATTGATATTTTTTGCACGTAAATCATATACAAACCCAGACTCCGTAAAGAACTTTCCTAATATGCTGTCCACCACACATAACATCACATGAGTAAAATCTTCTTTTGGTAATGCCATTGCTAATGCTATGGTCGACATTTCCTTTCCGTCAGGAATGGCATGGATATCTGCGCCTTTCAGAATTAAATATTTTGTGATCTTTAATGGATAATTAAACTGATGCATAAAGAAATGAAGACAGGCATCTTGATCTTTTTGGCAAAGAAAACGGACATTCATCACCATAACGCCTAAACATTTAAGCTTGTTATGCGCTAAAGCATATTGAATAGGATTTAAATTTTCTTTTTGATACATGACATCATCCGAGGGCACCCATTCGACGCAATAAGATTTAAGCACATCAAGATTATCTGAATCAATGGCATCATAAATAGGATGACTAGATTTGATTTCTTTCTTATCAAAAACATCTATTCTCAGACTCATTATTTTGTTCTCTTTATATTAAGGTTGTCATCCTAAGCGCAGCATGTCATGCCAGCGAAAGCTGGCATCTATTTTTATTCGACAATTCACTGGATGCCAGCTTTCGCTGGCATGACATGCTGCGCTCAGAACGACAAGCTTTTCTTTTGCTCAGGATGACAAGACGTATCTAGCCCCAACGCTTTACAAATTTCAATCGCTGCATCTGCTTTATTCAGCGTATAAAAATGCAAGCCTGGTGCGCCGCCTGCAATTAATCGTTCGCAAAGATCGTGAACAACTTCTAATCCAAATGCTTTAATCGCAGCAATATCATCACCATAAGATTCTAATCGTTTACGTATCCAGCGTGGAATTTCCGCACCGCAATTATCTGAAAAACGAGCAAGGCGACTGAATTGCGTGATCGGCATGATACCAGGCACAATGGGTATTGCAATACCATGTTTCTCGCAATCTTCTAAATAATAAAAATAAGCATCAGGATTGAAAAAATATTGTGTAATCGCACTATCAGCGCCTGATTCATATTTGCGTTTTAAATTAAGTACATCATCGTGTGCACTTGAAGCTTGCGGATGAATCTCAGGGTACGCCGCAACAGAAAGATGAAAAGCATTGCCTAGATGCGATCGAATAAAAGCCACTAATTCGCTGGCATAAGTTAATTCACCTGCTTGCACCATGCCGGAAGGTAAATCTCCTCGCAAAGCAATGACACGATTCACACCCATCATACGATAAGAAGTGATGATGTCTAAAATTTCTGCTTTATTAGAACCAATACAAGCTAAATGCGGCGCGACATTCACTTGCGTTTGAGATTGTAAACGTTTGACAGTTTCTATTGTGCCTGTTCGTGTTGAGCCACCGGCGCCGAAAGTGACAGAGAAAAAATGAGGATTGAGTTGGGTTAATGATGAAGCTGCTTGCATCAATTGATTGATGCCTTCTTCTGTTTTCGGTGGAAAAAATTCAAAGCTAATTGTAAAAGACATATACTACCCCAAATTCGTCGCCAACCAACGTTTAACAACCCCTACATCCATTTCTTTACGTGCAGCATAATCAATGACTTGATCTTCAGCAATTTTTCCCACACCAAAATAACGCGAAGCGGGATGCGAAAAATAAAATCCACTGACAGAAGACGCGGGCCACATCGCAAAATTATCGGTTAAATGCACGTCAATCGTTTCACTCGCATTTAACAACTTAAATAAAGCTGGTTTCTCAGTATGATCAGGACAAGCAGGATACCCCGGTGCAGGACGTATCCCTTGATATTTTTCTGCGATCAATTCTTCATTCGACAATTCTTCTTGAGCAGCATAAGGCCAGAATTCCCTACGCACTCTCGCATGCATATGTTCTGCAAAACCTTCTGCTAAACGATCAGCCAATGCTTTAAATAAAATACTATTATAATCATCATGCGACTGTTCAAACACTTCTAATTGCTTTTCCATATCAATGCCCGATGTCACCACAAAACCACCTAAATAATCATATAATCCTGATGATTTAGGTGCAATAAAATCAGACAAACATAAATTATATTTATTTTCTGCTTTTTGTGTTTGTTGACGCAGCATGCAAAATTTCGCAATCACTTGATCACGATGATCATCAGCATACACTTCAATATCATCACCTACACTATTCGCCGGAAAGAATCCAATCACTGCATTCGCACGCAGCCATTTTTCTTGAACCATTTTTTTAAGCATGATATTGGCATCATGAAATAATTGTTTCGCACTTTCGCCTACCACTTTATCTTCTAATATTTGCGGATAACGACCTGCTAATTCCCACGTACTAAAAAAAGGCGTCCAATCAATATAATTGATTAAATCAGCTAAATTATAATCGATAAATGTTTGTAGACCTAAAAAAGCAGGTTGAATCACTTGATGCACATCCCAAGTAATCGGCATTTTATTTTCACGCGCTTTATTTATACCAATTAATGACGTAGCCGATTTTTTATTTTGATGTAACTCTCGCAAAGCAGCATAAGCTTGACGTGTCTCATTCACGAAATTATTTTTTGTTTCTGGATTTAATAATTGACTCGCAACACCCACCGCACGTGAAGCATCGACCACATGTATAGTCGCTTCTTCATAATGCGGTTCGATTTTTAATGCAGTATGCGCACGTGAAGTGGTTGCACCGCCAATTAATAAAGGCAAATGAAAAGATTGTCTTTGCATCTCTTTTGCCACATGCGTCATTTCTTCTAATGACGGCGTAATCAAACCACTCAATCCAATAATATCTGCTTTTTCTTCGCGAGCTGTTGCTAAAATTTTTTCACACGGCGTCATGACACCCAAATCAATAATGTCATAACTATTACAACGTAATACTACACCCACAATATTTTTTCCGATATCGTGCACATCACCTTTCACTGTCGCAAGAATAATTTTACCTTTAGATTTTGCAACGCTTTTATCCGCTTCTAAAAATGGCTCGAGATAAGCAACAGCTTGTTTCATCACGCGCGCACTTTTTACCACTTGAGGCAAAAACATTTTACCTGCACCAAATAAATCGCCCACAATATTCATCCCATCCATGAGCGGGCCTTCAATCACTTTGAGCGGATGCCCTAACACCACGCGCGCTTCTTCAGCATCTTCCACAATATATTGATTAATGCCACTCACTAAGGCATGCGCGAGACGTTCAGTCACCGGTTTCTCTCGCCAACTTAAATCTTCTACGCGTGTTTTAGCTTGACCTTTAACATGGCTCGCTGCTTCTAATAAACGATCTGTCGCATCAGCTCGTCGATTTAATAAAACATCTTCAATCAATACCAATAAATCTTTTGGAATATCTTCGTAGATCGCTAAATTTCCCGCATTCACAATGCCCATATCCATGCCCGCTTGAATCGCATGAAATAAAAAAACAGCGTGAATCGCTTCGCGAATCGCTTGATTACCACGAAATGAAAATGACACATTACTCACACCGCCGCTAATTAAAGCATGTGGTAAAGTTTGTTTAATGCGTTTAATTGCTTGAATAAAAGCTAAAGCATACGCGTTATGTTCGTCAATGCCAGTTGCAACAGCAAAAATATTAGGATCGAAAATAATATCTTCTGCAGGATAACCAATTTGATTCACTAAAATATCATACGAACGTTTACAAATTGTTACTTTACGTTCTTCTGTATCAGCTTGACCATTTTCATCAAACGCCATCACAACAACCGCAGCACCATATCGTCGCGCTAACATTGCTTTTTCAATAAAAGAAGTTTCACCATCTTTTAAACTGATCGAATTAACAATACATTTTCCTTGCGCGCATTTTAAACCGGCTTCTATCACTGACCATTTAGAAGAATCAATCATGATAGGAACACGTGAAATGTCTGGTTCCGCTGCAATTAAATTGAGAAATTTCACCATGGCAGCTTCAGCATCTAACATGCCTTCATCCATATTGATATCGATGATTTGCGCGCCATTTTGTACTTGATCTAATGCAACTTGCAGTGCAGTGTTATAATCATTTTGACGAATTAATTCAGCAAAACGTAATGAACCCGTGACATTTGTTCGCTCGCCAACATTCACAAACAAAGAAGTTTCATCAATCACTAAAGGTTCTAAACCACTTAATCGACAAGCGGGTGAAATGATGGCAAGTTGACGCGGCGGAATATTTTTTACGATGTCAGCCATTGCTTTGATATGATCAGGCGTAGTACCACAACATCCGCCCACTAAATTAATAAATCCTGATTGAGCAAAATCTTGAATGACAGCTGCCATTTGTTCTGGTGTTTCATCATAAGCACCAAATGCATTAGGTAAACCCGCATTGGGATGAATACTCACGAAGGTATCTGCGATTTGAGATAACTCTGATACATAAGGACGTAACGCTTCTGGTCCTAAAGCACAATTTAATCCCACACATAAAGGATTAGCATGTCGAATGGAATACCAAAAAGCTTTTGTCGTTTGACCTGATAAGGTCCTGCCGCTCGCATCCGTAATCGTGCCAGAAATCATGACGGGTAATCGTATTTGATGTATGGCAAAATAATTTTCTATCGCAAAAATAGCGGCTTTTGCATTTAAGGTATCAAAAATTGTTTCGACCATGAGGACATGCGCACCCCCATCAATTAATCCTTGTATGGCTGTTGTATATGATGAAACTAATTCATCAAAATAAACATTACGAAAACCAGGATCATTCACATCAGGAGATAAAGAAGCCGTTCGATTGGTTGGGCCTAAAATGCCGATGACAAAACGCGGCTTATCAGGTGTTTGCTTTGTTAGATCATCGCAAGTTTGCCGCGCTATTTGTGCAGCTGCAAAATTAAATTCATAAGCTAATTCACTCATATGATAATCAGCTAGCGCAATGGCCGTCGAATTAAAACTATTAGTTTCGATAAAATCTGCGCCTGCTTCAAGATAAGCGTGATGAATATCACGAACAATTTGAGGCTGCGTTAAAGAAAGTAAATCATTGTTGCCTTTGAGTGAATGAGCAAAATCTTGAAAACGTTTCCCACGAAAATCACTTTCTTGCAATCCATAAGATTGGATCATGGTGCCCATGCCGCCATCTAATAATAAAATGCGTTGGCGTAAAAGTGATGTTAGTCGTGATTGCATATTTTATAACTCAAAGTCTTCGACATAAAAATTCTTTATTAATTGATCACTAGCACGAAATGCAACAAACATCGTCGCAGCGAAAAAGTTAACTCAAAGTCTCGTCGTTGCGAGAAGGGCGAAGCCCGACGAAGCAATCCATTAAAAAGGCCTGTCTCAACAGGTTTTAACTGGTGTTGTCTGGATTGCTTCGTCGGGCTTCGCCCTCCTCGCAACGACGAGACTTTGGGTTAACTTCCGATTAACGTTCGAGGGTTAGCTTTCGCATAGGATCATACTCTGCACCAAAAAGAGTATCTTCTATCATGCTGCAGATAATATGTCCAAATATAATATGGCATTCTTGAATTTTCGGGGTGTCAGTTGAGGGAATATTTAAAATAAGATCACAACGATCGGTTAATAAAGGAGCTTGTTTACCGGTGAATGCAATGGTTGTTAATTGCTGCGCACGAGCTGTCTCAAAAGCACGCAAAATATTTGGTGATCGACCAGAAGTCGAAATACCAATGAAAATATCACCAGGTTGTCCTAACGCTTCAATCTGACGTGAAAAAATATATTCAAATGCGTAATCATTGCCTGCTGCTGTCAAAATGGAAGTATCTGTGACCAATGACAATGCTGCCAAACCTGGTCTGTGATACTGCAAACGTACGACTAATTCAGCGGCTAGATGCTGTGCATCTGCTGCACTACCACCATTACCCGCAAATAAAATTTTCTTTCCTGCTTGTAAAGCTTGTATACAAGTTGCAGCAATATCTTCTGACACCTTTTGCAACGCAGTATCTTGTTGCATGTGGTGCAAGAGAGTAGCTAGTTTTTGAAGTTCCGTTTGTATCAAAGGATGCATTGAATGTCTTTCAGCTTGAAAAGAAGGTATTGTAGCAAAAGTTGTTGGGCTTCGCTATGCTCAGCCCAACCTACGTTTATACCGCAAAATTAGCAGTAGGTTGGGCTGAGGCCTGCGAAGCAGGTCAAAGCCCAACCCTACGTTTATGTCGCAAAACTAGCAGTAGGTTGGGCTGAGACCTGCGAAGCAGGGCGAAGCCCAACAATACCACGTTTATTTATGCCGCAAAATTAGTCAATAGAAACTTGATTTTCTATTGCTTTTAATTTGCTTGGTTTCAGCCTGGATAAACCTTTGACTTTGGATAAATCATCAATGGTTTTGAAATCACCGTGCTTTTTACGATATGCCACAATCGCTCTTGCTTTAGCAGCATTAACGCCTTTGACTTTCATTAAGTCTTTAGCGGTAGCAGAGTTCAAATTCACTTTGGATGAATCTGCGGCATTTGCTGTTTGCTGCGTCGTTGCAGATTGTGCATTTTGATCAGTTGTAGCACCGGCATTGTCAGCTAATTGTTGAGCAACGGCCGTGCCTTGATCATTCGCATTTTGTGCATTGGGATTATTTGAAGCATCATCTGCAAATACTGGGCTCGTGAGAGCAATCGCAGCAACTGCAGCGAGTACTGAACGATAAAAAGACATGATAAACTCCTTGGTTTAAAAGTTGTTTCGATAAATGGATTTGATAAACCCCAAGAACTGGGATTTACAGTTTCACCTAGAAATTAAAACATAATCTGGGTAAACCGCAAAGAAAAATATTACTTTTTTATCAATAAAAAATCTAGGGTTTATTTGGTAAGTATTCACCTAACCCGTTCGTCCCATTCGGCGGGCTCAGGACGAACGGAACCTAAAAAGTGAATGTTTATGGATTTACAGGTATTCCCGCTAATGGATTTATCATAAGTGATTTTTTTTATGCCGAATTTTTGTTAGACTTGAAAACTTACAAAAGCTTAAGAAGAGGATATGCATTCAATGTCATCAATAACACGGCTATCGTTATCAAAAATATCATTCATCACATCTATTACTTTCATCTCAAGCTTACTGGCCCTATCAGCCTTCGCAAACCCCGTCATTCCGGTTCCCACACAAGTATTACAACCTACTTTCACCCCCACCGCGCCTAATCTCGATGCCAATGCCTATATCCTAATCGACGCAGCCAGTGGAAAAATCATCGCAGAAAAAAATGCTGATGGCCGCGTGCCGCCAGCCAGTTTAACCAAACTCATGACCATGTATATTGTTTCCAGTGCATTAAAAACTGGTCAATTGCATCTCAACGATAAAATACGCGTCAGCACAAAAGCATGGAAAACAGAAGGTTCACGCATGTTTGTCAAAGCAGGCGATGATGTGCAAGTACGTGAATTAGCACAAGGTGTTGTTGTGGCGTCAGGTAATGATGCCGCTGTTGCACTCGCTGAATATATCGCAGGCAGTGAAGATTCATTTGCCGCGATCATGAATCAACAAGCCAGTTTACTCGGCATGAAGAATAGTCATTTTATTGATAGCACCGGTCTCCCTAATCCAGGCCATTATTCCACTGCTCGTGATCTTGCGACACTTACGCGAGCTTATATCATCAATTTCCCTGAAGATTATAATTATTATTCTGAAAAATGGTTTAGCTATAACGGCATACGTCAACCGAATCGCAATCGTTTATTATGGCGTTATCCTTATGCTGACGGCTTAAAAACAGGCCATACAAACGAAGCGGGATATTGTTTAGTTGCGTCTGCGAAAAAAGATGGTATGCGCTTAATCAGCGTTGTATTAGGCGAGCCGACAGATCAAGATCGTACGGAAGATTCCATTCGATTACTCACTTACGGATTTCGTTTCTTTGAAACACATAAATTATATGATGCTGCAGCGCCATTAGTACAAGCGAGAATTTGGGAAGGCAGTAAATCAGAAATTCCTTTAGGTATCACACAAGATTTATATGTCACTGTACCAACAGGTCAATACAAACGCATACAAGTCAATATGGTTGTGAATAATCCATTGAAAGCGCCTGTCGTAAAAGGTCAAGTGTATGGCATGTTAAACGTCGTTTTAAATAATCAAGTGATTAGTTCTCAACCTTTAATCGCACTTGAAACCAGTGACCGCGGCAATTTTTGGGACCGCGCAACGGATACCGTGAGATATAATTTACATAAATATTTTTCTAAATCAGATGAAAAAGTAAATACAGGTTAATCGTGGCAAATGAAACGAAAAAAAATGGCGATTCACTCCTGACTTTTCCTTGTAATTTTACGATTAAAGTATTTGGACAAGGATCAGATGAGTTTGAACATGCTGTTTTAATGATTATTAATAAACACGTATCAAATGCAGCTGATCGCGCCATTCAAACACGCGACAGTGAAAATGGTAAATATCGATCGCTGTCGATTACGGTACACATAGAATCAAAACAACAATTAGATGCGATTTATCATGACTTATCAAATTCACCGCATGTATTGATGGCGTTATGAAAACAATTGCTGAAGCGGTTCACATTCACTGGCTAGGACAGCAAGATTACACTTCTTGCTGGGAAGCCATGCGTCAATTCACTGATCAACGTCATGAAGAAACCATCGATGAAATTTGGTTGTTAGAACATTTTCCCGTTTTTACACAAGGACAAAATGGCAAACCAGAACATTTGTTAAATGCGAACGACATTCCTGTTGTACAAACAGATCGAGGCGGTCAAATTACTTATCACGGACCAGGTCAATTGATGGTCTATACCTTAATTGATATCAAACGAAAAAAATGGCAGATTCGGCAATTCGTTTCGCAATTAGAACAGGCTGTGATCAATCTCTTGTCTGATTATCAAATCAATGCCGTATCTAAATGCAAAGCCCCTGGCGTGTATGTTGATGAGAAAAAAATTTGTTCAATTGGATTACGCGTACGACACGGATGCGCTTATCATGGTATTGCTTTTAATATTTTCATGGATTTATCTCCTTTTACGCAAATCAATCCTTGTGGTTTTGCGAATTTACAAATGACACAATTTGGCGCATTAGGCGGTATGAAAACAACCATTGAGGCGGGACAAGCGCTTGTCCCTTATTTAACAAAAGAATTGGGGTATACTTCTGTGTGTATTGGAGAGAATCATGGAAACAAAAAATGAAATAAACAAACAACGCGGTGAAAATAAACTCTCGCGCATTCCAGTCAAAATAGAAATGACTGAAACCCCTTTACGCAAACCCGATTGGATACGCATACGCATTCCCGCTTCACCAGAAGTCAGTAATTTAAAAAAATTACTAAGAGAAAATAAATTAGTCACCGTATGCGAAGAAGCTTCTTGTCCCAATCTGCCAGAATGTTTTACTCATGGAACAGCCACTTTCATGATCATGGGAGACAAATGCACAAGACGCTGTAGTTTTTGCGATGTTGCGCATGGCCGGCCCGATCCACTTGATCCTGATGAACCATTACATTTAGCAACCACTATCGCAAAAATGGGTTTACGTTATGTTGTCATTACCTCAGTTGATCGTGATGACTTGCGAGATGGCGGCGCCAGTCATTTTACAGCGTGTATCAGTGCCGTTCGTACACATAATCCCACCATCAAAATCGAAGTATTAGTGCCCGATTATCGCGGACGCATGGACGTCGCGTTAGCCGCAACAGGCGGCTCTTTACCTGACGTATTCAATCATAATATTGAAACCGCACCACGTTTATACAAACAAGTACGCCCGGGTTCAGATTATTTGCATTCATTAAAATTATTACAAGAATTCAAAAAGCGTTATCCTGCTATCCCCACTAAATCTGGCATTATGTTAGGATTAGGCGAAACGGATGAAGAAATTATTCAAACTTTAAAAGATTTGCGTGAACATGATGTGGAAATGGTAACCCTGGGTCAATATTTACAACCCAGTCGTTATCACATGCCAGTCGCACGTTTTGTCACACCGCAAAGCTTTAAACAATTTGGCGATGTAGCAAAATCATTGGGATTTAGCAATGTTGCAAGCGGCCCGCTTGTTCGCTCCTCTTATCATGCAGACAAACAAGCCGCAGGAGAAGAAGTCAGATAATGACTGATATCGTGAATCCATTATTACAATGGCTCAACGCTAATCCTGAATGGGCAGGGCTCGCCACCTTCATTATTTCAGCGGCAGAATCTGTCGCCATTGTAGGCACGATTATTCCTGGCTCTATCACCATGACTGCCATCGGAACATTGGCAGGTGCAGGTGTCATCCCTTTATATCAAACAATCATTTGGGCCATTTTAGGCGCGGTACTCGGCGATAGCATCAGTTATTGGTTAGGTTATTATTTCAAAGATCGATTACGTAACAGCTGGCCTTTTAAAAATAATCCTACAGTCCTTGAAAAAGGTGAAACTTTTGTTCATCGATATGGTGTCATGAGTGTTTTTATCGGACGGTTCGTTGGCCCCGTGCGCGCCTTAGTCCCGCTTGTTGCAGGGATGTTGGGCATGAAACCCGTGCAATTTACCGTCGCCAATGTGACATCTGCGATTGGCTGGGCCCCTGCTTATATGCTGCCCGGCATTTTATTAGGCGCCGCATCATTAGAATTACCGCCTGATATTGCGCTTCATGCTATCTTAACTTTATTTTTAATTCTTTTATTTATTGTTCTCTGTATATGGATTATTTATAAATTATTGCAATTAATTAATTATCAAACAGAACAATTTTTAATATCGATGTGGGAAAAATTAAAAAAATCACGGCGTTTTCGCGTGACTACAGTAATTTTAAATCACCATGATGCCAGAGAACATCATGGTCAATTAACCATGGCTTTTTATTTTTTAGTGACGAGTTTATTATTTATTGCACTTGCCTTATATGTAAAATGTGTCGGCCCACAAAATATTTTTATTAATAATGTTGTGTTTCATTTTTTCCGTAGTATTCGCTCTCCTTTAGCAGATAACACTATTATTTCGCTAACATTACTCGGACAAAAAGAAATTATTTTGCCTGTTTTACTCGTCTTTTTTATTTGGTTACTATTCAGTTCTCGTGTACGCACTGCTTTTCACATCTTAGCACTAGGCATATTAGCCGCTGGCAGTGTCTTCGTCATAAAATATTTAGTTGAATCTGTTCGTCCTTGGGGAATTTTTCATAATGCAGAAACTTATTCCATGCCAAGTGGACACGCCACATTAACAGCAACCGTTTACATGGGCATTGCCTTCATGATTGCAATACCATTGTCTCCGAAATATCGAAAATATATTTATTATCCTGCAGCTTTACTCGTGTTTGCTGTTGGTGTTTCTCGTTTATATTTAGGCGCACATTGGTTTACGGATGTTTTAGCTGCGTGGTTATTAAGCGCTGCTGTATTACTACTTGTTATCGTTTCTTATAATCGACAATATGAAAAACCTTTACAATTACGCTATGTTTCTCTTGTTTGTTTAATCGCTTTTATCTTTTTTTATGGACTTTATTATCATCGTCATATCACACAATTACAAATCAATTACACACAAATTGATTGGCCCGTGAAAAAAATTTCACGTAGTGAATGGTGGAAAAGTGATGATGACATTCCCGTCTTTCGTGTGAGTTTATTTGGCATACCCTCTGAACATATTAATATTGAATGGGCGGGAAATTTAGATGATATTCGTTCAAGTTTATTAAAAAATGGTTGGGTGAAACCCCCCGCTCGTGATTGGATTAGCACATTACATCGTGTGACAGGTATTCAAAGTGCGGCTTATTTACCCATGGTTTCACCAGAATATTTAGATAAACGGCCTGAGCTCATTTTAGTGAAACGAGAAAATGATATTGAAACTTCGTTAGTCATTCGACTATGGGCTTCTAATCGCATGTTAATGAAAACGAATACACCATTATGGGTAGGAACGCTGGGCATTATTCCGCGATCTTATAATTGGATTTTTCATAAACATCGTAATTATGAAATGGATTTCACTGATCTTTTTGAGACGAATCAAAATAATAAGGCATGGCAATGGAAAATGATGACGATTGACGTTCCGACGAAATCAAAAAGAAAGAAAGTGACTCAACAAACGTTTATACTGATAAGATCTCAGAAAATAAGTTAACAAGGAAAAATTATGTCCGCTTTTTTCATTCAGCTATTATTATTCGCCTCAAAAACATTCGTCGTTTTTTTATTTATCATCGGCATATTAATTGCCTTTCTTACACTTGTCGGAAAAGGTAAATCTCAACCGCGTTTATCCATTAAAAATTTAAATGAAAAAGCTGCTATAAATACTGAATTATTATTAACTGAAATTTCTCCCAAACAATTAAAAAAATGGTTAAAACAAAAAAAATCCGAAAAGAAAAAAGCAGCAAAATCAGATCAAAACAGCAAACGTATTTATGTATTAGATTTTAATGGTGACATCAAAGCATCAGCCGTTGAAACATTACGTGAAGAAGTAAGCGCTTTATTGCATATTGCAACACCGCAAGATGAAATTGTGGTACGACTTGAAAGTGCTGGTGGAATGGTTCCTAACTATGGTTTAGCAGCATCGCAATTAATGCGTATTCGAGCACAAGGCATTCCTTTGGTTATTTCCATTGATAAAGTCGCAGCAAGCGGCGGCTATCTTATGGCATGTGTTGCAAATAACATTCTTGCAGCTCCTTTTGCCATTATTGGTTCGATTGGCGTGGTTGTTCAGCTGCCTAATTTTCACCGTTATTTGCAAAATAAACAAATTGATTTTGAACAACACACCGCCGGTGAATTTAAACGAACAATTTCTGTTTTCGGTGAAAATACACAAGAAGGGCGAGATAAACTACAGCATGAAATTAATGATATACACCAATTATTTAAAAATTTAATTACACAATATCGACAGCAAGTTGATATCAATCAAGTTGCAACGGGTGAATATTGGTTAGGCGAACAAGCGTTAACGTTAAAATTAGTGGATCATATTCGCACGAGTGATGATTATTTATTTGAGCAAGCAAAAACGGCGGCCGTTTTTGCAGTTTCTTATGCAACGAAGAAACCTTTAATGAGTAAATTGTTGGCGGGAGCGAAGGGATTAGTGAGGCAATTGGTTTAGAGGTGACTTACCTTGTTAGATGAGTTATTTATTTTAACAAAAGCTTTACACGAAGCCGGCCGCTCCATCGAAGCCATTCGCAAAACAAATTTAACGGTCATACACAAAACAAATCATGATCCTTTAACTGAAGCAGATTTAGCCGCAAACAATATTTTACAAAATCAATTGCTTTCACATTTTCCCCATGATGGTTGGTTATCAGAAGAAAATAAAGATGATACAAAACGCCTGCATCATCAACGCGTATGGATCATTGATCCTATTGATGGCACCAAAGAATTTATCCAGCATCTTCCTGAATATGTTATTTCAGTTGCCTTAGTTGAAAATCATATTCCCGTGCTTGCCGCTGTTTATCATCCTGTTCATGATCAATTATTTTATGCGATAAAAGGTCATGGTACGTGGTTAAGAGAAAGAAGCGCCGATGATACCTCGTTAAAAGAAAAACGCGTGACATGTGATGATTCTTCCTCTTCCACACTGACTATTCTCGCCAGCCGCACCGAGGTGCGTGATGGCAAATGGGAGGCCATCAAAAAGATTCATCACGTTAAAGAAGTAGGTTCCATTGCTTATAAACTTGCATTAATTGCGAGTGGACAAGCACAAGCGACAATAAGTTTTGCGCCCAAGCATGAGTGGGATATTGCTGCCGGCGTTTTATTGGTGACAGAAGCTGGCGGCACTGTGACTGATTTATCTGGGCGCCCTTTTTTATTTAACCAGGCTGAGTTGTTGGTGAATGGGGTAATTGCGGCAGGTCAACAAAATCATGAAAAGATATTAAAAACGTCCCCTCTCCTCCCACGTTTTTTGTGGGAGGAGAGGGTTAGGGAGAGGAGGGATTTTTAAAAAACACCTCCCCTCCCTAACCCTCCCCTCCAGCAAAAAGCACTGGAGGGGAGGGAAATGAGCTTTCAACATCAGAGCTGCTACGGGGCATAAACTATAATATAATAAGAAAATCCATCATAAAGTCATAAGGAAATGATCATGAAAACACGTTTATCACATTTTTATTTTTTATGCCTTGCCGCCACACTCACACTACTAGCCGCTCCTCTCACTTGCTTCGCTGCTAGCGAACCCGTCATTAGTTACAATGTACACGTCTTAAAAAACGCAGGAAGCGGACAATGTAACGGTAGCTGGCGTGGTAGAACATCGCCAGATGTTACAACACATGATTCAGGTTTAGGGCAAAGCAACACCGTTGGTGCCGCTGTGAGTTCTTGCACAGGATGCAAGGTGGATCCTGCTTCGAATGATTGCGTTTGTCACGCGTGTTACAGTTATTCGAATTAACGCCTAATACCATAACCAGCGATTCTACCGCTAGGTACACTAGGTAATTGTGGCTGTTGCGACTGTTGCGTCTGCGGTAACTGCTGTGGCTGTTGCACCTGTTGTGACTGCTGCTGTGTTTGTTGTGTTTCCCGTGTTTCCAGCGACTGCTTCAGAAAAAACCCAGACTGAATCCTCTTATTCACGTCTCCTAGACAAATACTCAGATTTGAATGAAAGGTAAAAAATTCTTGAATACAATTCCCCGCAGCAGTTCCTTTCCGCATCGCCCTTGAAACAATATCAGTCATCTCAAAATATTTATCACCGGGATTAAGTGATTCATTTTCATAAATTGTCTGTATAGATGTAATAAGACCATTTTTATAGGAGTGTTCTGATTTTTTATAATTCTTATGATCTTCAATATCAAAATATAACCTAACAGCAGGATCGCCATGCTCTTTTAAAGTTGATCTTATTTTACGCCTCAACCTTCTAATAGAAGTTATTAATTTATTTTTAGGATCATCGGGAGCATTTTTTGGAGCATAAACATGCAGTATAGATTCGATATAACCTAATTTTTGAAACACTTCATATATTTTTTTTGAATCTCGAGAAATATCAATACTTGTACCCTTTAATGTTTCAAAAATATTATTTAAATAATATCCAACATTTTTTTCAGATGGTTCAAATTTTCCATTTTCCTTTTTTACTGTAAAGGTCACATTAGCAATTTTATCGTCTTCGATATTGGCAAACATTCTTTCAAGTATATTTTTTATCTCTTGAATTTTACGTTGAGAAAAACTTACCTCAGGTACTTCAGCCACAACAGGTTGCTCTATTTTTATTTCAGGAATAATTTCTTCAAAAAGTTCAGGTCCAAATTCTAAAAATTTTCCTTCGTATATTCCACGAAAATAATTTACCTCAAACGCTATTTGACACAATAATCTAGTTACTGCCTTGTCATTATCTGGATCGCATTTTTCTATATGCCGAAGCAATCCTTTTTGTAGTACTTCCGCAGCATATATTATACCAGCATATTCTTGATATCCTATTGTTTCTTTTTTTGTCTCCACATATTTAGCTAGTTTACTCGCCATATCTCTCATCTTTTGCAATTCACCCTTTTGCAACTCTTCCTTTTTCACTTCAACAAAAGATTTATTTTGCTTAACATGCAAACCTGTTTTCTCATCAATTTTTTCTTCTAACTTAAGCAAAATAGTTAAAAATCTTGCGGGTTTTTTCTTACTTCTCTCCCATTGTATCAAGCCAACCACTGTATCTTGTAAATTAGAAAGATCTTTATGAGTATGACAATTTAATAACTTAAGTGCTAAATCCCCCGCTTTTCGTAATGCGTTAATATCTTCGCTATTATCACCAACCTCAAAATTTGCAACATACTGAATTAGTCGATAAGCATAATTTTCAGTGAATGTATTAAGCGGTAATTCATGACCATCATGCGCTAATTCCACTATTGCTTTTCTATGTCTTTTATTTATTGATCTATTTGATTCAAACATTACTCCTATCGAAAGTCTACGCTTAACAATAGTTTTCCCTGGCACTGCTTCGATCTTCACAGTCGGTGCAACACCCGTTATCTGATCATCAATAAATCTTGATAAGGATTGCGCAAATGGATGGCCAGCATTCTTTGCAGCACGTTGTGCAGCCATGAAAAAAGGAATGGCTTTTTTCTTATCCAAGCCACCTTTTATTTCTTTGATGACTTTTTCTATAAGTGTTACGAACACATATCTAGGTGAAGAAGCGTATTTAGAAATATCGTGCTGCAATGATGCAATGGTATAAAGGGTGTGACCTCGTGTTAATGTGATATCAAACACAGTGTTCGTTATCTTATTGTCATTACATTTAGCCAGCGGTTCATCTTCTACATTTTCTTGTAAGTTGGTAAATTTTGCTTGCTGTAGTAATTCTGATAATGATTGATCTTCATCTAAATAATATTTATGTTTATCTCCTTTAAGGAAATAAAAAAACTTATTTTCATTTTTTATATCTTTATATAAATATAAATTCTTTTTATCTGATTTAATATAAGTATTATTTTTAACGTCATCTTCTAATTCTTTTATTAGATAAAGATTACACTCAGCATATGTCATGATATTTGTTTTTTCTGAGAAACTTTCAGGCTGATTTTGAACTAAGTAAGGCGTTTCATCTTCGTGTATATTTTCATGTTCCGGTTTTTCTTTTTTTTCTTCTTCTATATCTTTTTCTTTACCTTTTAATCTTGCATCAATCTTGTTTATTAATCTGCATAAGCCTTGATAATAGGCTCCTACATTTTTTGGTTGGTCTTTTTTAAAAACATATCTATATTGACCATCTATTACACAAATTGGCAAATCATTTTTACTAAAAAAATCATTAATCGTTTGTTCTAAAATTACTTCATTAGGCTTTTCATTAAAATAAAGTTTTTTTAATATCGCTCCAAAATATTGCGCGGCATCATTAGCGACTTCTTCCGCTTTCTTATCGCTAACGGATAAAGATACATTAAACAACCTACGAGATTCTTGCGCAAATTTTACAAAGGCTTCTTTAATTTCTTGTGGTGTAAGTGTAGGTGTGGCTTGTTGGCTCTGCATACTTTCGTTCCTCGTTATGGTTTAATATAAAAATTACTTTTTTATATTCATATATAATAATGGTCACACTTTCTTAACCGCGGACCATTCAAAATTATACCTCATTCTTTATTAGCTCTCTAGAGGCCTCCCACGCATCCCGCACCATCATTTCTAAATCCGCGCTTGCCTTCCAACCCCATGTTTCATAAGCAAGCAAAGGATCAGCAACCAAGCTAGCCGGATCACCTGGTCTTTTTTCGCTCACAACCATGGGAATAGAATGTGCGGTAATTTCGCGCGCAACTTTGAGCACTTCTAAAACAGAATATCCTCGCCCCACCCCTAAATTACAAACCACATTTTGCTTTTTCGTGAGCAGCCATATTAAAGCGTGAAGATGCGCCTCGCACAAATCTGTCACATGAATGTAATCACGAACGCAAGTGCCATCGATCGTGGGATAATCTGCGCCAAAAATCGTAATATTTTCTCTTATACCTTGCGCGACTTGTAGTATTAAAGGAATAAGATGTGTTTCAGGTTGATGCCTTTCTTTCATTCCCTTTTTTTTATCCGCGCCTGCTGCATTAAAATAGCGCAAAATAGCATATTTTAATATTCCCTGTTCGCTCATATCTTTAATAATTTGCTCGACCATCAATTTACTGCGTCCATAAGGATTCACGGGGTTCAACGGATGTTTTTCTGTAATCAATGCGGTTTGCGGTTCACCATAAACCGCTGCTGTCGAAGAAAAAATAAGATGATTAACATCATATTGCTGCATTTTTTCTAGCAAAGTCATCGTCGCTGCCACATTATTTTTATAATATTTGAGCGGATGAGTCACAGATTCTTGCACTTCGATACAACCAGCGAAATGCATGACAGCAGAAAAACGGTGTTGTTGAAACAGCTGGTCCAATAATGCGGCATCTCCCATGTCACCAACAATCAGTTCAGCGTTGATCACGGCATCGCGATGGCCTGTCGATAAATTATCTAAAACAATGGGCTGATAACCTGCATTTTGTAAATGCGAAAGCATATGGGAACCAATATATCCCGCACCGCCAACGACTAAAATAGATTGCATAATAGAGTCAGGCTCTTAGTTTGATTTACTGATATTTTATGTCATGCAGCAAGTGTCATGCCAGCGAAAGCTGCATCCAGAAAAATATTGCAACTGAGCAAATAAAAAGCTGGATGCCAGCTTTCGCTGGCATGACACCTTCCGTGCACAAGCAATAATGTCTCACCCTGTTAATGTTTTATGGCTGTTTAGCCATAAAGTAAAATTATGGCTATTTAGCTATAATTTGATTTTATGGCTATTTAGCTATATAATATAATATTCATCAAATGAGAGGCCGTCCCATGGATCAAATAGTTTTCTCGCCAACTTCTCTCGGCAGCGTACTCAAACATCAACGCAAGACCAAAAAATTGAGTCAATATGAAACGGGTCGTCCTTTTAAAATCGATCAAACAACGGTGTCCGATATAGAACAAGGCGCACCAGGAACAAGGCTCGAAACTTTATTTCGTTTGCTTGCTGCGCTTGAACTTGAAATGGTCATTAGACCAAAAAAAAATACGGACATGAAAGGTGGAGATAACTGGTAAATGGCAAGAAAAAAACAATATCAAGATTTATATGTTTATATGAATGGCATATCAGTGGGTAAATTAGCTCGCGAATCAACAGGCCAATTAATATTTACTTATGACCATCAATGGCTAAATTTGAAAAATAGTCGTCCTATCAGTTTATCAATGCCGTTAACAGAAATTCCTTACAAAGGCAGCGTCGTCGATCATTTTTTCGATAATTTATTACCTGATAACGAATTAATCCGCAGACGCATACAAGCACGTTTTAATACTTCATCGATTAAGTCTTTTGATTTGCTTTCATGTATTGGAAGAGATTGTGTCGGTGCTTTACAATTATTAACTCAACCCACCATTCGTCATGTAAAAAAAATTCAAGCTCACGCCATTCGCAATCATGACATTGCAACCCTTTTAAAACATTATCAAACTGCGCCTCTCGGTATGGATAAAGAAAATGATTTTCGTATTTCCCTTGCAGGCGCACAAGAAAAAACAGCTTTATTATGGCACCAAAAAAAATGGTATTTACCCCACGGTGCAACACCAACAAGTCATATTATTAAATTACCCATTGGTCACATAACGCATTCAGGTATCGATTTATCAGACAGTATAGAAAATGAATGGCTATGTCTTCAAATTTTATCTGCGTTTAACTTACCTGTTAATAAAGCAGAAATAGTGAAATTTGATCATATTAAAACACTAGTTGTGCAGCGATTTGATAGACAATGGTCTGAAGATGGGCGATGGTTAATACGTTTGCCACAAGAAGATTTATGTCAAGCACTCAGCAAACCATCTGGATTGAAATATGAATCAGATGGCGGCCCTGGCATACAAGAAATCATGACATTATTACTCGGCTCACAAGAAGCACTTCAAGATCGCAAAAAATTTATTAAATCAGTATTTTTATTTTGGGTAATGGGTGCCACCGATGGACATGCAAAAAATTTTAGCCTGTCAATCAAACCTCAAGGTCGTTATCAATTGACTCCTTTATACGATGTGATATCACTCTATCCCCTAGCAGCAAAACGACAAATAAAATGGAAAGCATTAAAAATGGCCATGTCTTTAAAAGGAAAAAATCGCCATTATTTGTGGCATATCATTCAATTACGTCACTGGTTTGCAATGGCTGAAAAATGCCAGTTTGATGCTTCAATGATGCAAGATATAATCGATGACGTATTCGATAATATGGAAAATGTTATTATCAAAATAGAAGACATATTGCCATCAGGTTTTCCTCGCGCTATCTGCGATCCCATTTTTGCGGGTATGCGTCGAGTAAAAAATCAAACCTGATCCCTAGCATTTTTTTATACCCCTGATAGAATAGTGCTTAATTTTATTATATTGCTTTATTTTTAATCATTAAATTATTGGAGTGGTAAATATGCGTAACAAGATTTTTATAAGTACCTCGCTTTGTTTATTATTAGCAGGTTGTGCTAATACAACTATCTATCCTGAAGGTGACAATAATTTTTCCCTCGTCACAAATTCAGCTTATCAAAGCGAAGCCGAACGAGAAGCACTCGATAAAGCAACCGATTATTGCGCAAAAATGGGCAGACGGCTTATCGTTATTCATCACCAAACAAACTATCATGGCCCAGATAAAACAGCCGCAGCAATGACAGAAGTTGCTAGTATGATGTTGAGCAAAGACCATGAAACGACATCAACACGTTCTAATGATGATTACGAAGTCACCATGAAGTTTACGTGTGAGTAAGGATGCAAGTAGGGGTTGTGCACAAGTAAGGGTGTAAGTAGAGGTGCAAGTAGAGGTGCGAGCAGGGATACAGATAAGGTATAGTTAAGAGTCTTACTTATCATGGAACGTTAAGGAGCTCACATGCGTAAAATGTATTTTGTATTAGCGATATCTACTTTACTCAGTACGCAATCTGTTTTAGCTGACAATGAGATGACTGAAAGCAAACCATGCGCTGCAATCGCGAAAGCTTGTCTTGATGCAGGATATACTCGTGGTGATGATGCCACTAAAAAATTCTGGCAAGAATGTATGAAGCCTATCGTGATGGGCAAACAAGTCACTGGTGTGACGGTTGACGCAGCAACAGTCAAGCAATGTCGCACGGATAAAATAGCTCAAATGAAAAAAGAATTGAACGAACTGCAAAAACAGTCGTTGTGAGTGAAGTAAAGCAACTTCGTCGTTGCGAGGAATATAGCTAAAACTGTTCCCTCTCCTCCCATTTTTATGGGAGGAGAGGGTTAGGGAGAGGAGGGCTTGAATGCACCACCAACCTCCCCTCCCTAGCCCTCCCCTCCAGCATTCGCTGGAGGGGAGGGGACAGTTTTACAACAATCAAAACTACTTCAACACGCCACCGCACCATCCGATGTTTTCCATTGCAACGTCACTTGCGTTTGATTCGTCATGTTATGCAATGTTGCTTTATCGATATAACATAAACGAGGTGCTGCACCACCATCACCATAAAAAATAACTAATAAACTCGCATAAGTATCGCCAGTGGTATCAATCATAAATTTCCGTGAACTTTGTTTTGCAATGTCACCCGTATGATAATAACCATCAATCGGGAAACAATCTCCTTGGCTTTTCGTCACAGGATCCCAATCTTTTGTACACGCATTTAATGCTGCAACTCTAAGCGTCCCGCCGCCTTGTCCAACAATATTATTAAACGTAACTAAGACATGTCCTTTTGCTAACGGCTTACTAAAATCTTTTGCATTTTCTGGCGCACCTAACAAACTTGCGTATCTATCTGCTGAAAAAATACCCCAATGACTTTCTGTTCCTTGACCTGGTGTTTTATCATACAAAGCAAAATAATAAGAAACAGGTGCCGTTTTTTCATCTCGAAAATACCAGTAATACAAATAATCATGTGCAAATTGAGGATCAGGTTGTGCGGCGCCAACATCACTACCCTGACTTGGCCAACCCTCTTCTGTTTCAATCACTTCATAATTATTTCTCAATAAATTAAGATCACTCCAATATTTTTCGAGATTCTTTTTAGCAGGACTATCAATGTATGGCGCATTTCCATAAGACACACCGCCACAATAAGGATAAACATTAGTTCCAACAAAATCTGCCGCATTTTTTACTTCAATATTTTTATTTGAAGCAAA
>JABDCN010000010.1:48053-50877 GCA_013288125.1 Gammaproteobacteria bacterium | reverse complement strand
CTCTATAGCACGCCTATCATGCTCGAAGATATTCACGCGAAAGGCTACAAAGACATTATGGTCGTTTCGCCAGATGTTGGCGGCGTCATTCGTGCTCGCGCGATTGCAAAGCGCATTCCAGGCGCTGATTTGGCCATCATCGATAAACGTCGTCCCAAACAAAATGAAGCACAAGTCATGCATATTATCGGCGATGTGAAAGATAGAGATTGTATTATTGTGGATGATATCGTTGATACGGCAAGCACTTTATGCCGCGCCGTCGAAGCATTAAAAGATCATGGTGCCTCAAAAGTCGCAGCTTATATCACGCATCCTGTGTTGTCCGGCAAAGCAATTGAAAATATTGATTCTTCATTACTCGATGAAATCGTTGTCACAGATACGATTCCCCTTCAAGACAATGCAAAACACTGCTCGCGTATTCGATGCTTAACTTTAAGCCACATGATCGCAGAAGCCATTCGCCGAATTAGCGGCGCAGGGTCATTGAGTCGGATGTTTATTGATTAACATCATAAGATGTGTACAATGAGCGCTCCTCTCTTCTGGTCGCGGAAGTTGAGATTAAAAAATATCCAATCAATCTTATAAAGTGGAGTTAACATCATGTCAGCCAAACAAAAGTTTGAAGTTGAAGCCATTGTTCGCCACGATATAGGGAAAGGTGCGAGCCGCCGCCTACGTCTTACTGAAAAAGTACCTGGCGTTGTTTATGGCGGTGGAAAAAACGCTGTTTCCCTAACGATCGAACATAATAAATTAGCACGATCTCTTGATAATGAAACCTTTTATTCGCATATTTTAACACTGATTACCGGTGGCGAATCTGAACGTGTTATTTTGAAAGATGTGCAACGTCATCCTTACAAACCACGCATTTTACATGTGGATTTTCAGCGTGTGCGTGCAGATGAAAAAATACATATGCATATTCCATTACATTTTATTGGCGGAGATAAAGCGCCTGGTGTTAAAGATGCAGGCGGTATTATTTCTCACATCATGAGTGATGTGGAAATCAGTTGTTTACCAGATCATTTGCCAGAATCTTTGACTATCGATGTTTCTGAATTACAATTAAATCAAATTTTGCATTTATCTGATATTAAATTACCTAAAGGCGTTGAGATTGTTGCATTAACGCATGGCGATGATCGCTCTGTGGTTTCTGTGCATATGCCGCGTATTGAAGAAGAACCTGTCATTACTGACGAAGCTGCTGCTACTGCACCATCTGAAGTGCCTGCGCTGGAACAAAAGACAGAAGCTGAAATCGAGGCAGAGGCTAAGTCGGATAAAGGTAAGCCGGAGAAAAAGTAAGGTAAATACCAACAAGAACGAGTTCCCTCTCCTCCCATGCTTTTTATGGGAGGAGAGGGTTAGGGAGAGGAGGGATCTTTCAACAACGCCTCCCCTCCCCCAGCTTAAAACATGCTGGGGCAAGCCTAACTCCCTCCAGCAAAAAGCGCTGGAGGGGAGGGAACAGGACAGAGTATTTCTATGCCACCCATTCAACTACTCATAGGACTAGCAAACCCCGGAAAAGAATATGCCAATACCCGGCATAATGCGGGGGCATGGTGGCTAGAAAATCTAGCAGATATAGCAGAAACAACACTCCGACATGAAACAAAGTTTCATGGATTATATGCACGTGCTCTCATCCACCAACAACATTGTCAATTACTCATTCCAACCACTTTCATGAATCAAAGCGGTATCGCGATCCGTGCTTGTATGACCTATCACAAATTAACACCTGATAGCATTCTCATTGCGCATGATGATATTGACTTACCGGTCGGCACAGTACGTTTAAAATTTGATGGCGGTGATGGCGGGCATAATGGATTGAAAGATATTATTCAGCATTTAAATACCAAACAATTTTATCGTTTGCGAATTGGTGTCGGGCGCCCTAAACACA
Organism: Gammaproteobacteria bacterium; assembly: GCA_013288125.1. Lineage (GTDB taxonomy): Bacteria > Pseudomonadota > Gammaproteobacteria > DSM-16500 > DSM-16500 > Aquicella. The sequence goes on along the minus strand of JABDCN010000010.1, from coordinate 48,947 downwards.
GTAAAGATGTCATTGATTATGTGCTTGACGCGCCATCAAAAGCAGATAAAGAAAAAATAAATGATGCGATACAAAAAACGCATGACGTTTTACCGCTGATTCTTCAGGGTGAAATAAGTAAGGCGATGCAAGCGTTACATACGGAAGAAGAATAGCTGGGGTCAATAGATGATTGTTGGGCTCATCGTTGGGCTTCGACCTGCTGTCGCAGGCCTCAGCCCAACCTACGTTGAATTGTAGGTTGGGCTGAGGCCTGCGACAGCAGGTCGAAGCCCAACGATGATAACAAATAAGAGGTAACAATCAATGGGTTTAAGATGCGGTATTGTTGGGCTACCCAATGTCGGTAAATCGACAGTTTTTAATTGTCTCACCAAAGCAGGTGTTCCTGCCTCCAATTATCCTTTTTGCACAATAGAACCCAACGTTGGCATTGTGGGCGTACCTGATCCACGACTCGCTAAACTCGCTGAAATTGTGAAACCAGAAAAAATTATTCCTGCTGCTGTCGAATTTGTTGATATTGCAGGGATTGTAAAGGGCGCATCAGAAGGAGAAGGATTAGGTAACAAATTTCTTTCTCATATTCGCGAAACCGATGCCATCGTGCATGTGGTTCGTTGTTTTGTCGATGACAATATCACGCATGTTGCAGGCAATATTTCTCCTAAAGAAGATATCGAAACGATCAACACAGAATTAGCTCTAGCAGATTTAGATACCGTAGAACGTGCAATTCAACGCATACAAAAATCCGCAAAATCAGGCGATAAACAAGCGATCATCGAAGCTGGATTATTGGAAAGAATCAAAAAACAATTAAATGACGGCAAACCTGCGCGCGCTTTATCTTTTACACCTGCCGTAAAATACGTTTCTAAACCTAATAATTTG
>JABDCN010000010.1:0-48043 GCA_013288125.1 Gammaproteobacteria bacterium | reverse complement strand
CCTTTATTAAATTCATTTCATTTATTGACCTTAAAACCCACTTTGTATGCCGCGAATGTTTCTGAAAAAGGTTTTACGAATAATCCCTTATTAGATGAAGTAAATCGCATTGCCGCCAGTGAAAATGCACAAGTTGTTGTGGTGTGTGCCGCCATTGAAGCAGAAATTGCTGAATTAGATGACGCTGAAAAAATTATTTTCCTCGAAGAATTACAGTTGGAAGAACCAGGGCTCGATCGCCTCATTCATGCCGCTTACAAATTATTAGGTTTAGAAACGTATTTTACGGCAGGTGTAAAAGAAGTTCGGGCGTGGACCATTCATGTTGGTGATACTGCACCGCAAGCAGCTGGCGTCATTCATACTGATTTTGAAAAAGGATTTATTCGCGCAGAAGTCATTTCATATCACGATTATATTCAATATAAAGGCGAACATGGCGCAAAAGAAGCGGGTAAATGGCGATTAGAAGGTAAAGATTATATCGTGAAAGATGGTGATGTCATGCATTTTAGGTTTAATGTATAATACTTTTAAAATTTCAAATAAACGAGGAAAGAAATATGCCAAACGATCAACAAATACCATTAATAACTAAATCAACAGAAGAATTTTCTACAAAAGAAATAATGGATTTAACTGACGCAGGATTAGAAAAGTTTAGTGACACAGACCTAGAAAGTTTATTGGCCAAACTCACTTGGGAATCCTGGAAATGTTTTGGATTAAAAATAACAATTCCCTCCCTCGTTGTTATTGCAGGTGCAAGTGCCTGTGTAACTGCTGCTGTTCTAGAAGACACTGAAAAGAAAGTAGCACAAGATTGCGAAACAGCAGGTTTCGCCGGATCTGCCTGTTTTGTTGGTGCATTATTTTTTTGTTCGACAGCTTTGCATAAAAAACAACATGAAATTGATGACAAGAGAACGTTATTACAAAACACAATAAATAATCGACGGTGAGATGATGCTATCGCCACAAGATCCTTTGTAACTGTTCACGCCACACTCACGACACCGCAACCGTCTGCGGGCATCTAGAACGAAGCCTGAACACTTACGATCTTTTTAGCTCGCTTGATCAAGCAATTCACTAACCCAAGAGTTTAAACTTTTACCGTGTGCTTCAGCTAACATTGCAACTTTTGCATGTAACTCTGGCGGCACACGTAACATAATATGGCCGGAATAAGGCTTCTGAGGTGATCTTCTCGCTTTTCTACAAGTCTTGAGATAATCATCTACTGCTTCTTCAAAAGCCAAATGCAATTTCGATACAGAATCCCCATGAAAACCAACGATATCATTGATTCCTGCTATATGACCGACAAAACAGTCATCCTCATCGCTGTATTCTATTCTTGCTGCATAACCCTTATATCGCATTGTATTCATGGTAATATCCCCGCTTTTTCAAGAAACAATTGCGCATCTCGAACTTGGTAAGGCTTAGCTTCTTTTTGAGGATGAGGTCGATGGAACGTAGCAATAACCCCATTCAGCTCAAACCGCACTCGCGAACCAGACCCTTCGATAGTTTTAGCACCAACTGCCGTAAATAATGACTCAATACGCCGCCATTCAAGATTACTTGCAACTGGTTTTCGAAAGATAACCCCTAATGTTTTTTGATGCGTTTTCTTCATTGATTGCTCTTCTTATGATATCAATTTATGATATCAAAATCAATTATCCGCAAACTAAACGTGCTTCACTTTGTTTGCGGATAAGGGGTTTTAAAAATGATGTTTATTTTTGATTTCGCTGACGTACTACTTCAAATAAAAATATGCCAGTAGCAACAGAGACATTCAAACTCGACACAATACCATGCATGGGAATATTGACTAACACATCGCAATGTTCACGCGTTAAACGTCTAAGGCCTGATCCTTCTGCGCCTAACACAATTGCAATTGGCCCTGACAAATTGGTTTGAAATAAATTTTGTTCTGCTTCACCTGCTGCGCCATAAATCCAGATTCCCATTTCTTTTAATTTTTCTAACGTGCGAGAAAGATTAGTCACTTGAATAAAAGGCGTTGCTTCTGCTGCACCGCTTGCAACTTTACTCACAACTGGTGTTAATCCAACAGCATTATCTTTTGGTGCAATGACAGCATGAACACCGGCCGCATTCGCAGAACGCAAACACGCGCCTAAATTATGCGGGTCTTGGATATTGTCTAATACTAAAATAAAAGGTGGTGTATTTATATTTTGTAAAATGATATCCAAATCATATTCTGTTTCTTGTTTTCGTTTTTCACAAACAGCGATAATGCCTTGATGATTCGCTGCATTTGTCATCTGATCTAACGTTTGTTTAGGGAGTGTTTCAACAGGAATATGATGAAGGGCTGCGAGTTTTAATAAGGATTCAATTTTTTTATCATGTCGTCCTTGCTGCACACAAATACGGATGACGTGATGATGATTTTTTTGCAATAAGATGTCGACTGAATGTAAGCCGAATGTGATTGTTTGTGATGTCATATAAAATTACCTAACCCTCCCCTCCCTCACCCTCCCCTCCAGCAAAAAACGCTGGAGGGGAGGGAAACGAGTTCAGCTTATCTACGACGTCTCTTTTTCTCGTTTCGATTATATTTTTTATCTGATTTTTTTCCAGTTCCAGCTTCATGCTTTTTTTTAGCATGCGGTATTTTCATTTTTTTATTACTCAACGAAGCGCTCGTTTCCGCCAGCACAAAATCCATTTCACCTTTATCTAAATCAACGCGCGCAACACGTATTCTTACTTTATCGCCAATACGAAAACGCCTGCCCGATCGTTCGCCAATCAATGCATGTTTTGCTGTATCAAATTGATAATAATCTTCTGGCAACATACTGATATGCACTAATCCTTCTACATACACATCTGTCAACTCGACAAAAATACCAAAATTCATCACACCAGATACCGCGCCATCAAATTCTTGTCCTACTTTATCCATCATAAATTCGCATTTCAGCCAATCTGTCACTTCATTCGTTGCATCATCAGCACGACGTTCTGTCATCGAACATTGTTCGCCCGCACGTGCAAGTGCTCCATCATCAATTTGTGGTTTTTTATGCTGAAGTAATTGTCGAATTCCTCTATGCACTAATAAATCAGGATAACGTCGAATCGGCGAAGTAAAATGCGCATACGCTTCAAATGCTAATCCAAAATGTCCTTTATTTTCGGGACTATAAATAGCTTGACTCATCGAACGCAATAAAACAGTTTGAATCATGTGTGCATCAGGACGATCCTGAATGACACGCAAAATATGTGCGTAATCTGCAGGGACTGGCGCACGATGGCTCGCCATTTTCAATCCCATTTCAGCTAAAAATCGGCGTAAATCTTCTAATTTTTGATCTGTTGGACCTTCATGCACGCGATACAATCCAGGTTGTTTATTTTTTTCAAGAAAACGTGCGGCGCAAATATTTGCGCATAACATACATTCCTCAATCACGCGATGAGAATCAAATCTTTCATACGGAATAATTTTTTCTATTTTTTTATCTTTGCCAAATACAATTTTTGTTTCGGGTAAATCAAAATCAATTGCGCCTCTTTTTTGACGCGCTGCTTGCAACACATGAAATAAATCATACAACTGTGTTAAATGCGGTACTAATTTTTCAAAACGTTCGCGCATGCGGTTATCATTTTTTTCCATCATGGCATGCACTTGTTGATAAGTTAATCGTGCATGCGAATGAATAACACCTTCATGAAATTGATAACGCATGATTCTGCCGCTTTCATTGATGGTCATTTGACAGACCATCACGAGACGATCAACGTTGGAATTTAATGAACACAAATTATTAGATAAAGTTTCAGGTAACATAGGAATAACGCGACCAGGAAAATAAACCGAATTACCGCGTAAATAAGCTTCTTTATCTAATGCTGATCCTGGTTTGACATAATGTCCCACATCAGCAATAGCAACATATAAAACAAAACCACCTTTATCACGTGACTCACAATAAACCGCATCATCAAAATCTTTTGCATCATCACCATCAATCGTGACAAAAGGTAAATGCCGAAAATCAGTGCGGCCTTTTACTTCTGATTCATGCACTTCAGGATCATATCGCGAAGCTTCTAATAAAACATCTTGAGGCCAGTGCAAAGGTAAATCATGACTGCGAATCGCCACATTAATTTCCATTCCTGGCGCCATATGATCACCCAACACTTCAACAATTTTTCCTAATGGACGAGTATGCGGTGTGGGTTGTTCAGTAATGCCTGCTACAACAATTTGTCCGTGTTGTGCGCCATTAAAATCATCAGGTGGAATTAAAATATCTTGATTGATACGCTGATTAGAGGGTTCAACAAAGGCCGTGCCTGATTCATTATAAAATCGACCGACAATTTGACGCGTATTACGCTCCAATACTTCGACAATCATGGCTTCGCGTTTTCCACGTGAATCCACATTAGACACACGTGCCAATACACGATCACCATGAAATACACTACGCATTTGACGCGGTGTCACAAATAAATCGTCACCTTCTTTGTCTGGTTCAATAAAACCAAAACCATCTTTGTGACCAATGACTCTGCCTGAAATTAATTCCATGCTGTCAACAGGACCATGCGCCCCTTTACGGTTCTTGAGTAATTGTCCATCTCGGAGCATCGCAATAAGACGACGACGCAGCGCTTCTTGCTGGTCTTCCTCAAGCAAATTAAATTCTTCTTCCAATTGTTCTTTAGTCGCAGGAGAACCACGTTCAGCGAGATAAGATAAAATAAACTCGCGGCTGGGAATCGGATTTTGGTATTTTTCTGCTTCCCTGTCAGCAAAGGGGTCTTTAAAAGAAGCTTTGTTGTTTTGTTTTGCCAATTTTTTAAATTTCGCCATCAATTAAACCTAAGATATATCGATCAATATTAATTCAGTTTTTTCCTTTTTATGGTTCATCATAAATCAGATGCGATGAAAACGATAGTGAAAAAGTGCCTGGCACCTTAATGACATAACTTTGTATAATAAGTCTGAAAGTCAGGGCGCCCCCTTTAGGAGAATACTGTATGGAACGCTACCTTCCCCATTTTATTTGTTTGACGCTTCTCACTTGCGGGCTTTCAGCTTGCATCGCCAATACCAACCCAACACACGCCACGTGTCGTGTATTAAAAAGTGATATTGTTTTCAATGGCGCGACCAGTAATGTGAGACAAGCGGAAATGGATGCTGCGGAGGCACAATTACAACAAGCGAATTATGATGTGCATTGTTCGTAAGCCTCCCTCCTCTCCCCAACCCTCTCCTCCCGCAAAAAACGCGGGAGGAGAGGGGGCTGTCCGAGTAACTACACCGCCACCTGGCCCTTAATATGCGGATGTGCTTGATAATCAATCAACTCAATATCTTCATATTCATAATCAAATAAAGACGGTGGTTTTCGTTTGAAGTGTAATTGCGCTAACGGATAAGGCGTGCGCGTCAATTGTAATTGAACTTGTTCCAAATGATTCAAATAAAGATGGCAATCGCCGCCCGTCCAAACAAAATCACCCACGCCCAAATCACATTGTTGTGCAATCATATGCGTCAGTAATGAATAAGAGGCAATATTAAAAGGTACGCCAAGAAAAGAATCTGCCGATCGCTGATATAATTGACAAGATAATTTTTGATTCGCCACATAAAATTGAAATAACAAATGACACGGCGGTAATGCCATTTTATCTAACTCACCTACATTCCAAGCATTGACAATTAAACGTCTTGAATCAGGATCAGTTTTAATTCTTGTGATTAAATCACTCACTTGATCAATCACTTTTCCTTCTGCCGTTCGCCACGCTCTCCATTGTTTGCCATAAACAGGGCCTAAATTTCCTTTTTCATCTGCCCATTCATTCCAAATATTGACACCATGTTCATTTAAATATCGAATATTCGTTTCGCCGCGCAAAAACCAAAATAATTCATAGAAAATACTTTTAGTATGTAATTTTTTTGTCGTGATAAGGGGGAAACCGTCTGCTAGTGAAAAACGCATTTGATAGCCAAAAACGCTTAAAGTGCCTGTACCAGTGCGATCTTCTTTGCGCACACCATGCGTAATGATGTGTTGTAGATAATCAAGATATTGTCTCATGCCTTATTCTCTTATGTGAGGCGACTAATAAAACAATGCCAATAATAATGAGTGGTATTGACAGTAATTGTCCTTCTGTCAAACCAAAAGTTAAATAACCAATTTGTGCATCAGGTTCTCGGAAACATTCTGCAATAATTCTAAATGTTCCATAACCTAAAGCAAATAAACCTGAAACCGCGCCCACTGGTTTTGGTTTGGCTGAATAACTCCATAAAATAATAAACAATAAAACACCTTCTAAACCAAATTCATATAATTGAGAAGGATGACGAGGGTCAGGCCCGCCGCTGGGGAATATCATGCCCCAAGGCATGGTTGTCACACGTCCCCATAATTCGCCATTAATAAAATTACCAATGCGTCCTGCAGCTAAACCAATGGGAACAACGGGCGCGACTAAATCCGTGAGTTCTAGCATAGATTTATGATGTTTACGCGCATATAAAAACATGGCAACCAATACGCCTAATAATCCGCCGTGAAAAGACATGCCCCCTTTCCACGTTTGAAAAAGCAATAAGGGTTGAGCGATCAACATTTGCCAGTCGTAAAACAGCATGTAACCGAGGCGGCCACCAAGAATCGCGCCTAATGCTGTGTAAAAAGTGATATCGGATAATTGTTCTTGTGTGAAGCCTCGCGGCGAACGATGAATACGAAGAGCAAGTAATCCCCAACCGCCTAAAAATCCAACTAAATACATCATGCCATACCAATAAACTGGCCAAGAACCAATGTGAAATGCAACTGGATTAATTGTTGGATAAGTGAGCATAAATTTATCTCCCGGCGCGAATTAAATTCCCCAATCCGGCGCGTTCTAACGCAAGTTCCATATGGCAGCGTATCATAACCGCACTCTCCATACCCAATACTTCATGCAGCAAGCGCGCTGCATTTTTTTGTGTCACATGACGAACAATCCATCGCACACGGCCAACAGAGGTTGCATTCATGCTAAGCGAATCAAATCCCATCGCCAATAACAACATCACAGCAACAGGGTCACTCGCAATTTCTCCGCAAATACTCACATGTTTACCTTCTTGATGTCCGCTTTCTACCACTTGAATTAACGCCCTCAATACAGCAGGATGCAAAGCATCATACAAGCCCGCCACACGCGGATTATTACGATCGACTGCTAATATATATTGCGTTAAATCATTACTGCCAACAGAAAGAAAATCAACGCGTTTTGCTAAACTACGCGCTTGATAAACAGCAGAAGGCACTTCAATCATCACCCCCAATTGCGGCATATCAATATCGTATCCTTCATCACGCACTTCCACATAAGCTTTATGCAACAAACGCAATGATTCATCAACTTCTAATACATCAGTAATCATAGGCAACATCACACGCAAATTATTTAATCCATGACTTGCTCTTAACATCGCACGCATTTGTGAAAGAAAAATTTCAGGATGATCTAAAGTAATACGAATCCCTCGCCAACCTAAAAAGGGATTATCTTCTTTAATCGGAAAATAAGGCAGTGGTTTATCACCGCCAACATCGAGCGTACGAATCATCACAGGACGCGGTGCAAAAGAAACTAATAATTGGCGATAAATAATGCGTTGTTCTTCTGCTGAAGGAAATCGATCACGCATTAAAAAAGGGACTTCTGTACGATATAATCCTACGCCTTCTGCACCTGCTGCTAATGCAATACTAATATCAGCACCTAATCCAGCATTCACCATTAATCCAATACGATGACCATCTTTTGTGACAGCAGGTAAATCGCGTACTTCTTCTAATGCAGCATCTAACTTTTGCTCTTCTTGTATTAATCTATCAAATTCAGCATATAATGCTGCGTCTGGTGAGACATAAATCTGACCATAATAACCATCTACAATAATTTCTTTCCCTTGCAAATCTTGTAATGGTGCATCACTTACACCCATCACTGTTGGTACTTTCATTGCGCGCGCTAAAATAGCGATATGAGAATTACTTGATCCCTGCATAGAAATCACACCAGCAAGACAACCCTCTGGTACTTCTGCTAAATCAGCCGGTGTCAAAGATTCGCCAATCAAAATTGTTTTTTCATCATACCTGGGGCTTGCGCGTGTATTTTTTTGTAAACACGCAAGTACCCGCAATCCTAAATCTTTAATATCAGCAGAGCGTTCACGCATATATTCATTATCTAAACTTTCTAATCGCTGAACATGGATTTGTATCGTATGACGTAACGCTCCCGGCGCCCAATTACCGGCATGAATATGTTTCGCAATTTCTTCACCTAAATCAGAGCTATCTAAAATGCGTTGATAAACGCTAAATAAAGCTCTTTCTTCTGAAGGTAAACTCGGATACAAACGTTCTTCTAGCAAACGTAAATCTTCTCTCACCGTGGCAAAAGCAGCATGCAATAATTGAATTTCAAGATCGACATCTTCTGGTTCACGATCAGGAACAGAATCTAAATCATAAGGAATATAAACCACAACACCTTTGCCAATGCCAATACCTGGCGCACCAGGCACGCCTGCATAAACTAATTCATGCGGCTGATTTTTATCTTCTAATAATTCAGATAAATCACCTGATGCTTCTGCATGTGCAATAATCGAAGCTAATTGTGTGGCTAGTGTCACTAAAAAAGCTTCTTCAGCTTCATCATATCGCCGTGGTTCTTCTTGTTGAACCAACAATACACCTAACACTTGACGATGATAAATAACAGGCACACCTAAAAATGCGCGATAAGCTTCTTCTCTTATTTCTTCAACCGGTAAAAAATGCGGATGCTTTTTTGCATCATCTAAATTAATCGGTTCTTCTCTTTCAGCAACTAATCCGATGATCCCTTTATTTAAGGGAACACGTACTTTACCAACCGCATCAGGATTTAATCCCTGTGTTGCAACAAGCACATATTCAGCACGATGAAGATCTCTCAAAAAAATACTACAAGCTTGCGTGGCCAAGGCATTGGCAATACGTTTTACCATGATATCTAACGCTTCTTTAAAATCATCAGCGCTAGATACTTCTTGGATAATTTGCCTCAAGATGGTCAACATTACTTGATTTGTTCCCTAAACTGTTTTGATAAAACAATACGTGCAAATTCTTTGAGTGCCATGACATAAACGCGTCGTTTAAAAATAACGACTTGTCGTAATGGATACCAGTAAGAAACCCATGCCCACGAATCAAACTCAGGATTATGATTAGCTTGCAGATCAAATTTAGCATCTTGATTAATTAAACGCAGCAAAAACCATTTTTGTTTTTGACCAATACAGATAGGTTTCGTGTAATGACGCACTAATCGCTGCGGCAAACGATAACGCAACCATCTGCGCGTACTCGTCATCACTTTGACATCTTCAGGATTCAAACCAATTTCTTCTTTCAACTCACGAAACATGGCTTGTTCTGGTGTTTCATCTTCTTTAATCCCTCCTTGCGGAAATTGCCAAGCAGGCATGCCAACACGTTTGGCAAAAAAAACTTGTCGATTGTCATTAACTAATACAATCCCAACGCCATATCTATAACCTGCTTTATCAATCACGGCAAATCACCTATAATTTGTTTTTCATTTTTGCTTTTGCAAGGATGATTGTTCCAAAATTTTGTTCAACAATCAAATAATTAACGTATTTATTCAGCTTTGTTGCGTGAGGTTACACTCAAACCCGTCGTCCCGCGGCTTGTCCGCGGGATCCAGAGAAACCCTGCAAATTTTACTTATTATTTCTGGATCCCGCGAACAAGCCGCGGGACGACGGGTTTGAGTGTAACCTCACGCAACAAAGCTTATTATTCCCTATATGAAACGACTTCCTCTTTTTTTGTTAATTTCTCTCGTCATTAGCCTGGCTTGTTCCAGTTTCATTTATTCTCTTTCTCAGGGTAGTATTTCTGTTTTCAGCGATAATTTCAGTGTTATTTTTTTTCATCTACGTTTGCCGCGCACCCTCTCTGCCTTTGTTTGCGGTGCTTTACTCGCTTTATCAGGTTCGCTCATGCAATTATTATTACAAAATCCACTGGCCGATCCTTATGCATTAGGTATTTCTGGCGGCGCCGCCCTCATGACACTCATCATGATGTTATTCGGTATCTCTGGTAGTTGGTTGATCGGCGGCGCATGGTTAGGCAGCCTCATCACAATCGCCTTTATTCTCTTAATCAATTATCAACAACGTTTTCAAACACATGCTTTATTATTAACTGGCATTGCATTAGCTTGCGGATTTTCTGCTTGCATCAGTTTTATTTTATTGATTAGTCCTCAAACAACCTTACACAACATGTTATTTTGGTTATCCGGTGATTTAAATGGCGCAAGCATGCCGACACTTGCCTGCTGGATTTTATTTGTTGGCTTTGTGATGTGTTATTGGCTCGCACCAGGATTTAATTTAATAGGACGCGGTGAACAAGAAGCTCGAGCACTTGGATTATCCTCTGAAAAATATCAATTCGCTTTATTTTTATTGAGTTCATTATTTACGGCAGCAGCAGTTACACTTGCTGGTTGTATTGGATTTATTGGTTTGATGGTCCCGCATGTGACGCGTTTATTTAAACATGATGATCATCGTATCCTTTTACCTGTTTCAGCTTTATTAGGCGGCGCGTTATTAACTTTTGCTGATACGTTTGCAAGAACATTGTTTGCACCGCAACAAATTCCTGTCGGCATTTTAATTGCGCTGCTCGGTGTACCTTGTTTTGTTTGGCTATTAAGAAAAACATCATGATACAAACAAAAGATCTCACGATTTCAATCAATAATAATATTTTATGTCATCAATTAAATCTTGATATTCAACCTGGAAAAATATGGGGAATATTAGGGCCAAATGCTTCAGGCAAAACAACTTTATTACAAACATTAGCAGGATTATTGCCTATTAAAAAAGGAAATATTTTTATTCAAGATAGACAACTATCGCAATTATCACGAAAAAAAATCGCACAAACCATAGGATTTTTATTTCAAGAAATGAAAATGATTTTCCCGCAATCAGTCGAAAATTTTTGTCTGCTTGCACGTTATCCGCATTTATCATTCTTAAAAAAAATATCATCACATGATAAAGAAATCATGATACATGCATTACAGCAAATGGATTTAATACAGAAACGAAATGAATGCATCACTCGTTTATCTGGCGGAGAAAAACGTCGTCTTGCTATTGCTGCTTTATTAACACAAACACCATCGACTTATTTATTAGATGAACCAACGAATCATTTGGATATTCGACATCAAATGCATGTCTTGAATCATTTTCGTGAATTATCAAAAAAACAACGTGTGAGTGTGATGATGTCATTGCATGATATTAATCTTGCGCAATCTTTTTGTGATAATCTTTTATTAATTTATCCTGAGGGTAAAACAGTGCAAGGCAAAACGTGTGATATACTGACAGAGAATAATTTGACGCGATTATATCAACATCCTATTATTTCTTTGCAGTCTAGTTGGCAACCGGGTAAGGAAACGATATGTCTATCTCAGTCTTAGTCAATGGTGCGTTTGGCAAAATGGGCCAACTGACCGTCAAAACCATTTCAGAACATCCCAATCTCACCCTAGCAGGTGAAATCGGGCGCAGTCATGATTTAAGAGAAGCGATTATCGATAGCAAGGCCCAAGTTGTTATTGATTTTACACACCCTGATGCTGTTTTTAATAATACAATGACAATTATCGAAACCGGTGCGCGGCCTGTCATTGGCACGTCAGGATTAGTCCGTCATCAAATTCAACAATTACAACAACAATGCACTGAATTAAAAAGAGGCGGTATCATCGTTCCGAATTTTTCTTTAGGTGCAGTTTTAATGATGAAATACGCGCAGCAAATCGTAAAATATTTACCGCATGTTGAAATTATTGAAATGCATCATGATGAAAAAGCAGATAGTCCATCGGGTACTGCGATACGAACAGCGGAATTATTAGAGCAAGCACATAAACAAGTAAATCAACCCGATAAACCCAATCGCGAAACAGTGAAAGGTGCGCGCGGCGCTCTGCATCATCAAATTCCTATTCATGCTGTGCGCTTACCAGGGTTTCTCGCGCATCAACAAATTATTTTTGGCGGCAGAGGTGAAACGCTTGTTTTACGGCACGATTCAATTAATCGAGAATGTTTTATGCCAGGGGTTTGTCTCGCCTGCGAAAAAGTCATGACACTGGATCGATTGGTTTGTGGATTAGAAGAAATATTGTAAGTGTTCACGCAATTGTCATCCTGAGCGCAGCGAAGGATCACTAACAAATGTCATAGTCGTATTTTAGTGATCCTTCGCTGCGCTCGGGATGACAACTAAAACAACACAGAATAACAGTATAATGTGCTAGCATTTCCGCAAATAAAAAGAAGAAACCAATTCAAGTTGCTCAAGTGTTTCAGCTTTATTCGGCGCACTGATATGCTTGGCATAGAGTTTAGGAAGAACGATACCCTGCAGATAAGCAGCGACATTTTCCATTTTATCTTGTCCTGCATTGTCATTTTCATGCCTAATGCTGCACCCATTAAAATCAATAGAAATATTAACTGTATCTTTAGCAATTTTTTCTTTCCAACTTTTCTCTCGAGATTCGACCGCCATGTCGACAGGAGCAAAAGAATAAATAATCGTTGAATTATCCCAAAAATTTATTTTATATTGATTTGCATATATATGAGCAATTGTAACTACCGACTTATCCTTTGAAGGCCCAGAGAATTGAATAATAAAATCTTCACCACGTATTTCAGATATATAATAATATAATTTTCCTTCAGGCGAATAAGGATTTCCTGTCACATTAAAAACAACCTGATAAGAAGGAATTTGCCATTGACACTCCTCTAATATTTTCCATATCTCCTTCCCGATCTTGTGCAATTGATATTGATGCTTCAAAGAGGGCTTATTTGGCTTTAAAAATTCGAATAATTTATTTCTATCTTCCTCTGGAAATTGATTACCTAATTCAAACATTTTATGCATAATCTTATTCCACGATAATGCTTTCGTCAGCATTAAACACTCAGATCGGAATGTATATCTAGCCATTAATACAGCTAAGGCGATGTCATTATTGATAAGTGCTTTTTTAATCTGCGGATTAAGCAATTGAGACAATAGGTCTCTATACATAAATTTTTTGTTATTACCATCGAGTTGTATTTGATTTTCAAATAATTGCATTCGTTTCCAATGCGCATCTAGCACACGTATCAATTTTTCTTGATCGTCTTGATCGATAGTTTCTTTTTGGAATATCTTTTCAAGTGATTCACGTGTTGACTCAAAATCATGTTCAACAGCAACGCGTTTTTCATCGAAAAGAAGTTGTATATCAGATGGATTTAACTCAGAAGAAAAGAAAAACTCACGAGAACGTCCAGATTTCATATACCCACACCTCATTTAAATTATTTATTATTATTCGGTCTGACGCGGGAAGGAAAATTCAGGGATTCTCGTTTCTTAAAGAACCCCTGAAAAGTGTATCTTAGCCTTCACCTTTCATATTCACAGGTGCTGGTTGTTGACATGCTGTTGAATAGCAGCCAGCTAACACGCCCATCATGACCATCAAAAGTAATAAACCGGTTACTTTTTTCATCACACAACTCCTTTTGAATTGATTAATAGAAAGACTCATCCAGTATATCAGAAATATCGCTTTGATTTGAAATATTATATGATGGTTGTTTTAAAACCTTGCGGTAACATAAAATGACCAATCAGCCTTCTACAGCCAAACAAGCTTCCAGACCCATAGGCATTTTTGACAGCGGCATTGGAGGTTTAACCGTCGCGCATGCCCTTATCAACACCTTACCAAAAGAAAATATCATTTATTTTGGCGACACAGCCCACATGCCTTATGGCGACAAATCATCCGCCGCCATTCAAGCTTACTCCGTCAAGATTGCACACATGCTACTCCAACAAGAATGCAAATTAATTTTAATTGCTTGCAATTCCGCTTCTGCCGCTGCTTATGAATTAGTAAAAGAATATATTGCAAGTCAAGCGATCGTCATGAATGTCATCGATCCTGTGATTACTTTTCTCAAACAACATTATGCCCATAAACGCATTGGTTTGATTGGAACACGTCAAACAATCAATTCTCATATTTATAAAAAGAAAATTGATGAATTAAATTTAGGGATTGAACTTTCTTCTTATGCGACAAATTTATTAGCTTCTGCGATTGAAGAATTTGGTAATCATCATGTGATAGATGCTTTATTGAAAGTGTATTTAGCTTATCCTGATTTAGAAACAGCTGATGCTTTGGTCTTAGCGTGCACGCATTATCCTATCATTAAAGAACGTATTTTAACGCATTATCACACATTGAATCGTCCACCGATTGATATTATTGATTCTGCGGAAATTGTTGCTGCTGCTGTCAAAAAACAATTAGAAAATAATCAACTCATCAATATGAATGGCAAACAAAGTAAGCATTTTTATGTTTCAGATTACACAGAAACCTTTGCTGCAAATGCAGCTTTATTTTTTGGACAGGATATTACGTTAGAACATTATCCACTGTGGGATTAACATGAATTACCGTCACATTTATCACGCGGGTAGTTTTACTGACGTTGTCAAACATGTCATTTTAACTGCGCTGATTCATTTATTATCACGCAAAGACACACCACTCTGTTACATCGACACCCACGCCGGCAGCGGTTATTACGATTTATCTTCTGAATTATCCGCAAAGACAAAAGAGTACACCTTAGGCATTGAAAAAATCATACAATGCGAAAATCCGCCCGCTCTCGTCAAACGTTATCTCGATTGTATCCATAATATTAATAATCAATTAACACATGCTAAAAGATTTGCTGCACTGCGATATTATCCTGGTTCGCCGCTTATCGCCCGACACTTATTGCGCCCACAAGATCGCGTCATCGCTTGTGAATTACAATTACAAGAATATCAAACATTAAAAACAACCTTTGATCAATACAAAAATGTCGCGATTCATCATCTCGATGGATTTCTCGGATTAAAAGCTTTTTTACCGCCTAAAGAACGACGCGGACTCATTTTGATTGATCCGCCCTATGAAGATCCTGATGAATTCACTCACATTGCACACGCCTTATCTGTCGCATTAAAACGTTTTGAAACAGGTTGTTATGCCATTTGGTATCCCATCAAACAACACTCACAGACAGAACATTTTTATGCCACCCTAAAAAAAGAAATAAAACAGCCTAAATTAGCCATCGAATTCACGATTTATCCTGATATTGCAAATCATTTAAATGGTTGCGGCATGATCATCATCAATCCACCATGGCAATGCGATGAAATCATAAATGAATTATTGCCATGGATATGGAATGCCTTGACCATCAACCAGCAAGGGCATTATTCTGCTTATCTTTTAGCATAAAGAAGAACAACCTATGACATTAAATATTGGCGATCAAGCGCCTGATTTTACTTTGCCAACTGATCAAGAAAATATCGATATTACACTGAGCGATTTACGCGGAAAGAAAGTCATTCTTTATTTTTATCCAAAAGATAATACGCCAGGCTGCACACAAGAAGCTTGTGATTTTCGTGACAACATGCCTGCTTTTGAAAAACAAAATACTGTTGTGCTTGGCATTTCAAAAGATAATTCGAAAAATCACACGAAATTTAAAGAAAAATATGAATTGCCTTTTACTTTATTAGTCGATGCGAATGCAGATGTTTGTGAAGCGTATGGTGTCGTTGATAAAAAAAATATGTTTGGAAAAACGTTTCTTGGTATTTCACGATCTACTTTTTTAATCGATGAAAAAGGTATCATTCGACAAATCTGGCGAAAAGTAAAAGTCAGCGGACATGTGGAGCAAATCATCCATGAATTCTCCTAAAAAAACAGCCATTTCTCCAACGCGAGAACAAAATTATCCTGAATGGTATCAGCAAATTATTAAAGCCGCTGATCTTGCAGAAGTATCTCCTGTGCGCGGTTGCATGGTCATCAAACCATGGGGATTTGGTATTTGGGAAAATATACAACATGTGTTAGATGAGGCATTTAAAGCAACCGGTCACAAAAATTTATATTTCCCCCTGATGATCCCGATGAGTTTCATGCAAAAAGAAGCTGAACACGTTGAAGGTTTTGCAAAAGAATGCGCGGTCGTCACACATCATCGTTTAGCACATGATGATCAAGGAAAATTAGTGCCCGCCGGACCACTTGAAGAGCCTTACATTATTCGTCCTACTTCTGAGACCATTATTGGCGAAGCTTTTTCTCGATGGATACAATCGTATCGTGATTTGCCTTTGTTAATTAATCAATGGGCGAACATTGTGCGTTGGGAAATGCGTACGCGTATTTTTTTACGTACCACCGAATTTCTTTGGCAAGAAGGTCATACTGCACATGCAACAGCAGAAGAAGCGATGAAAGAATCGCGCATGATTTTAGATTTATATTCACATTTTGTAGAAGATTATCTTGCCATGCCTGTCATTCAAGGTGAAAAAACAGCAAGTGAACGATTCCCTGGTGCCGTCAATACCTTTTGTATTGAAGCCATGATGCAAGATAAAAAAGCGTTGCAAGCAGGCACGTCACATTTTCTCGGACAACATTTTTCTCGTGGTTTTAATATTCGTTATTTAAGCGCACAAGGCAAAGAAGAATTTGTTTGGACAACTTCTTGGGGCGTATCAACGCGTTTAATTGGCGGATTAATCATGACACATAGTGATGATGATGGTCTTGTATTGCCACCAAAAATTGCGCCTGCGCATGTGGTGATATTGCCTATCATTCATCAAGAAGACGATAGAGCTGACATTCTAAAATATTGCGATCAGCTTGCCGCTGAATTAAAACAAATTGATTATCACGGGCGTCGTGTTGTTGTGGAAATCGATACGCGAGATATTGCTGGTGGTGAAAAAGCATGGCATTGGGTAAAAAAAGGCATTCCTGTACGATTAGAAATTGGCAAAAAAGAATGTGCTGCGCAGAGTGTTTTTATGGGACGACGCGATAAAGCGTACAAAGATAAAAAAACCATTTCGAAAGAAGAATTAATTAAGACACTGACAATCGAATTAGATGAAATGCAAACACAATTATTTTCACGCGCAAAATCTTTTATGGAAAAAAATACAAAAGTGATTGATAGCAAAGAAAGGTTTTATGAATTTTTCAAGGGAGAGGGTAAAGGAGATGGCGCTGGTGGTTTTGCGTTGGCGCATTGGAATGGCAGCGCTGAGGTTGAAGCAAAATTAAAGCAAGATTTAAGTGTGACAATTCGATGTATTCCGTTTGTGGAAAGTGTTTCTGATGTGGGAAGTGTTTTTAGTGCGGAAAGTAAACAACCCGGCAAATGTATTTTTACTGATGAACCAAGCAAGCAGCGGGTTGTGTTTGCGAAAGCGTACTAACGCTACTTCCCCCTCCCCTCCAGCGCTTTTTGCTGGAGGGGAGGGTTGGGGAGGGGAGGGGAGGCTATTTTGAACCCTCCTCTCCCCCAGCTTAAAACATGCTGGGGCAAGCCTAACCCTCTCCTCCCACAAAAAACGTGGGAGGAGAGGGGAATAGAGTCTCGCTTCCACTTCAATTTTATGCTACTCTTCTGCGCATTTATTACGCTTACTTACATCGACTCAATGATCAAATATCAACAGAGGGAAATATGACAGCAAATGCAACAGTCAATGAATTAGCTTCCACCATAAAAAAACTGGCCATCAAAGGTAAAGGCATTTTAGCCGCTGACGAAAGCGTGCCCACTATCACCAAACGCTTTCAAGCTAACGGTATTGAATCAACCGAAGACTCCCGCCGCGCCTATCGTGAAATGCTAGTGACTACGCCTGGCTGTAATCAATTCATTGCTGGCATTATTTTATTCGAAGAAACGCTTAATCAAACCACAAGCAAAGGCCTATTATTTCCACAATTACTTAATCAATTAGATATTCTGCCCGGCATTAAAGTCGATAAAGGATTAATCCCTCTTATCAATTTAGAAAATCCAGCGCAAAAAGAAGAAATCACACAAGGCTTAGATGGCTTGCCAGAAAGATTGGCCGATTACAAATCCAAAGGTGCACGATTTGCAAAATGGCGCGCCGTTTATGCGATTTCACAAAATACTCCCAGCACACTCGCCATTCAAACCAATGCTGAAATTCTGGCGCGCTATGCCGCTATTTGCCAGCAACAAGGCATTGTACCTATCGTTGAGCCTGAAGTATTAATCGACAGTGATCACACCATCGCACGTTGTGAAGAAGTATCTGGGCCTGTTTTCCATGCCGTATTTGAAGCCTTATATCGTCATCATGTGAAGCTTGAATATATCGTATTAAAACCCAGCATGGTAATTAGCGGCAAAACTTGCGCACAAAAATCCAGTGTACAAGAAACAGCAGACGCGACTTTGCGCATCTTACAGCAAACGGTACCAAGTGCTGTTCCCACCATTAACTTTTTATCTGGCGGTCAAACATCGCTTCAAGCAACAGCGCATTTAAATGCCATGAATCAACATGTCTTACCTTGGAATTTAAGTTTTTCATATGCTCGCGCATTACAAGAAGATGCGATGAAAATTTGGGCTGGAAAAGCTGAAAATATTCCTGCTGCACAAGCTGCTTTTTATAAACGTGCAAAATTAAATAGTTTGGCTGCAAAAGGTGAATATACAGAAATGATGGAAAGAGAAGCCGCCGCTCTCGTTGCATAAATACAAGGATATCAGCTATGACTAATGCGCGTATCAGCACAGCTGATGCTAAAGAAGAATTTGTAGAACTGATTAATCGTGTCTCGCATTACAAAGAACGTATCATTTTAACGAGACGCGGTCATGAAGTCGCCGCCATTGTGCCCATCGAAGATTTAAGCATCTTACAAAAAGAATTGCATAAAACAGAATTGGAAGAAGCAACAGAAGCCTTACAAGAAGCGAGAACACAAGGGACTTCTTCACTCGAAGAATTAATAGAACAGGTAGGATAAACAGCGTGACAACCACACCATATCATATTCGTATCGCACCTGCTGCGATGCGGCAAATTATTTTATTTAGTCATAAACAAAAAAAAACGGTAGTGAAATTCATCGAAGCGTTGGCGATTAATCCGAGACCACCAGGTAGTAAAAAAATCCAAGGCATGACGGGACTTTATAGCGAAGAGATAGAACACATGCGTTTGATTTATAAAATTGAGGAACAAGTGGTCATGATTTTGTTGGTGAAAGGTATACAAATCTAACCCGTCATTCTGACATATCTTTAAAATCACATTCATTCAACGGAACAATTTTTGTTTTTTTCATCCATTTATATCCTAACCACAATGTGAGAAATAAAGGCAATCCAAAATAAGAAACTAAAATGCCCATCCAATCAATATGAGGCTCCATGAATGCTTTAACGTTTTGCCCACCAATCAATAAAATACATAAAACAAAAGCAATTAATGGCGCGTAAGGATACCCTTTTGCAACATAGGGTAATTTTTTAATATCTAAACCTTGAGCGATGTACGCTTTACGAAAACGATAATGACTGATGGCAATCCCTAACCAAGCAATAAAACCCGATATACTGGATGCACTAATCAACCAGTAATACACTTTGCCATTACCAAATAAAGAAGAAAGAAAGGTGAGCATCGCAACGACTGTTGTACCGAGTAAAGCAGCCATGGGAATGCCTTGTGCATTCACTCGACTAAAAATATGCGGGACGTGACCTTTTTTAGAGAGGTACCACAACATTCGCGTACCTGCAAATAAACCTGAATTACCTGCTGATAAAATGGCAGTTAAAATAACAGCATTGATGATAGCAGCAGCATAAGGAATACCATATTGATGAAACACTAAAGTAAAAGGACTCGTTGTAACATCTGAATTAGCTAATTGAGGTGCAGTGTAAGGAATCAACAAGCTAATCACAAAAATAGATAAAACAAAAAATAATAAAATACGCCAAAAAATTTGTTTGACCGCACGAGGAATAGATTCTGCTGGATCTTTACTCTCACCTGCTGCCACACCAACTAATTCTGTTCCCTGAAAAGAATAGGCTGCAATCATGAATGCACTGATCATGGCTAGCCACCCACCATGAAAAGGCGCGCCTTCCATCGTCCAATTTTTAAAACCACCTGCTTGATAATGTGTAAAACCAAATAAAATCGCTATGCCTGCCGCAATAAAAATAATAATGACGGAGACTTTGATAAAAGAAAACCAATACTCTACTTCACCAAATCCTCTGACAGATAAGGCGTTTAATGCAAAAATAATCAATAAAAAAGCCGTATTCCAGATAATAGGCGGACTATTTGGAAACCAATATTGCATGATGATAGAAGCTGCTGCGATTTCTGAAGCAACGGTAATGGCCCAGTTGTACCAATAATTCCATCCCAACGCGTAACCTAATGCAGGATCCACAAATCTGGAAGCATAAATATAAAAAGAACCTGCTGTTGGCATAAAAGCAGCCATTTCACCCAAGCTGGTCATGAGAAAATAAACCATCAACCCGACGACAAGATAGGCGAGTAAAGTTCCACCAGGGCCAGATAATGAAATAGCGGTACCACTAGCAAGAAAAATACCTGTTCCAATTGCGCCACCAATGGCAATCATATTCAGCAAACGCGAATCTAGTTTGCGTTGTAGTGTTCCTGGTTCAGAAGACATATTTTTACCTCTTGCATTCCATTATCTTCAACCGCACAATTAACCCTTTTTGATAAAAGTCCTTTAAAAATGATCCAACAAAGTCTTTTTTTGTCATCTACTCAGAGTCCCGTCGTTGCGAGGAGCGTTTTTTGCGACGAAGCAATCCAAACAACCTTTAATGGATTGCTTCGTCGCAAAAAACGCTCCTCGCAACGACGAAGGACTGAGCTTTTTTATCTCATCTTCATCATTATTTGCTTACTCAGCAACACGGCGCTCGCCATTCAGCATCCTAAAAAAACGACCCATTATGCACATCAAAAATCCATTAGTCACCACAAAAAACGTCCGATGAAACAAATTCGCAAACAACACAAAAAAAGAAAGTCTCTAAAAAAAACGAAGCCCATAAAAAAATCTAAGCCTCTCAAAAAAAACAAGCTTCTAAAAAAAACCAAACGCCAAAAAACTGCCAGCAAAAAAATTATTGCTGCGACGATGCATTTACAGCCTAATGTACCAAGCCGCTTGCCTGCTTATGTTTTAAATACCACCGAAAAAAAATTAATTTCATATATCAAACAAATTATTTCTCATCTCCATTACAGCAAATATCAATTTGGCGGCACACACCTTGACAACAAAAAAGGAATTTACGTTATCGATTGTTCAAGCTATGTAGACCATATTCTGAAATCTGTTTACCCTCAAGCTTTTTCCCAATTAAGCGAATGGTCTCAAACGAATAAACCAACGACTGAAGATTTTTATCATTATTTTTTGCAATTACATCATCCTGATTTAATGCATTGGTCATCTGTTTCAGATGTCAAAGAATTACGTCCTGGTGATGTGTTAGTCATTCGTTATCAAAATAAAAAAGGGCAAGAAAGAGGGGGCCATGTGATGTTAGTGATGGATAAACCACTGATCATCAATCATGAAGTAGCTGTCAGGGTGACCGATTCTGCTGGCGGTGGACATAGCAAAGATACGCGTCCAGCCCATGCTTCAGGCGTCGGTATTGGGACATTATTATTAAAAACGGATGGAACAATGTCTCGCCCAATGGCTTTTGCTTGGAAAATTGGTTCAAAATGGGAAACACGTGCTAGCTTTGCGATGGGCAGACCTTTATCGCCTGAGCAAATGCCATCGTGAGCGTATTGTTATTCCAAGATAATTTTCTAAACTGTATACTATAACAACTAACCTGCAGGGAGCATCAATCAAATGGCTGGGAAAAAAGTATCTGGACGAAAACAAATATCCACAAATGATTATTGGTTAAATATACTTAACTATCTTGGCAGCGCGCTTATCTTCTTTGGTATTTCTTATTTTATTTTTGCCAATTGGGATGAGTTAAGTAACGCAATCAAAATAATTTGTACCTTAGGCATCGCCATATTCACTTTTATTGTTGCTGCATGGTTACAAATGAATAAAAAATATTTAACGATCAGTTCTGCTTTTTTTCTCATCTCTGCCTTGGTCTTACCTATTGGAATCAATGTCGTCTTTGATATTTTAGATGTCACGTGGACATCAGACGCTATTTTTTCATTGATTTCAGCCATTTGTTTTTGTGTGTTTGGATATGGTTATTTTTACTTTCGTCAAACTATTTTAATGATTTTTGCTTTTATTTTTGCTTCTATCTTTTTCATGTCGTTTGTTAATTTTATTGCTTATTCATTTACCTCAATTCATTACATGAATCTTTCGCAATATGAATTAATTATTTTAGGACTAAGTTATACTTACTTAGGCACGAGACTACAAAAAACAAATCATGATTATTTTGTTGGGCCGCTTTTCTTTTTAGGATGCTTATTCACTTTAGATGGTGCTTATTTTCTTGGACCTCTTTCTGTCACTGCGCCTTATTTTATTCACTGGAAAGGCATCACCGCTATTTTTATTGCACTTTCATTTTATGCCGCCATCCAATTAAAGAGTAAATCATTTCTTTATTTAAGTGCGATTTATTTTTTCCTTTATCTCACCATCATTTCTCGATATTTTTCTCATTTATTAGGAAGTTATACTTGGCCGCTATTTCTCATCATCGTCGGCCTATTATTTATTTTGTGTAGTTATCTCGTGATTTATTTGAGGAAAAAAATAATTTAGCGCCCTAAGTTAACTTTAAGATTCAACAGCTATAATTCATATAATTAATAAAACAAAGTCACACACAAAACGAAGAGTAACATCATGAAAAAACTAGCGTTAATGATTATATTAGCTTTTGTGATGCAGTCTGTTTTCGCCGATGAAACTGCCAATATTAAAATCAATATTGCTGGCGCTTCACCAAGTAATCGTTATTTTCTCTGTTTACCTAATGTTGGCTGTTTAAGCATTCATGCTGCCATGGTACATCACAAAATTTTCCCGATGTATCATAGAGTTAAAATGTCTCAAATTTTTGTCGCTGATACTTATCGTGGATTTCGTGTCTACGCGCAAGGATTACCCGCTTCCTGTGATTTCACTTTGATGAGAAAGAAAACAATTACCATCTCAGGCACCCTCGTCAAAGGGCCGCTCGGCAACGTTAAATTAAAAGGGTTACATTGCAGCCAATCTTGACCTCTTTAATGTGACACGTTACATTGAGCCACTCATTATTCATCCATAGAAAAATATCATGATACTAAATATTGCTGGCTATCAATTTGTTACGCTCTCTGATCTCGTTTTATTACGCGAACAATTATTATCCCAATGCAATCAATTACAATTAAAAGGCACTATCTTGTTAAGCCATGAAGGCATTAATATCAATCTCGCTGGCATTGATTCAAACATATTGGCTTTTAAACATTTTCTTTCTCATGATCATCGTTTTAATCAGATCTCTTTTCACGAAGCTTCATCACTTGATCTTCCCTTTAAAAAATTAAAAATAAAAATCAAAAAAGAAATTATTACCATGCGTCAATCGAGTATTAATGTTGTCTCATCACGCGCACCTACCATTCCCCCACAAGCACTCAAACAATGGTTAGACGAAAAACGCGATATCACTTTGTTAGACACACGTAATGATTACGAAATCGATTTAGGTACATTTAATCAAGCTGTCAATTTACATCTTTCTGATTTTAGTGAATTTCCTGTTGCACTTTCTGCTATTGATCAAGATAAACCGATTGTGATGTTTTGTACGGGCGGTATTCGTTGTGAAAAGGCCGCACTTTACATGATTCAGCAAGGATACAAAGCGGTATATCAACTTGACGGCGGTATATTGGGCTACTTTGCTTCTGTGGGAAGTGATTATTATCAAGGGGGTTGTTTTGTGTTTGATGAACGCATGAGTGTCAATGCGGAAAATTACAAAATGAGATCCGGCTTTAATGACAATAATTTAATGAAATAAAGTTATTGTCATTAAAACTAGTCTCCATTTTAATAAAATAATCATATTCTTATCCTCAATAAAAACGATTCTCCTTATTCGAGTGATATACTAATAAAAAATACATCGTCAAGGAGACACTTCATGAAAACAGCCATATTCATCTTGCTTGGATCGCTTATGCTTCTTTTCGCTAGTTTTTCTTGGGCTGGTTGTGGTGATAGCGGCGGGTGTAGCAGCAGTAGTGGTGGATGCGGCGATAGCACTGGCAGCGCTTATGAAAGTAATTGTCAATGTACTGATCCTACTTGTAATAGCCCTTGGGACAGCAATTGCATAAATCGTGCTTACTGCTGTGAAGCATTTGGGAATGTGGGTGGAAGATAACACTTCTTGATTGTGTTGGGCTTTGACTTTGTTGGGCTTCGCTGTTGTTGGGCTTCGCTGTTGTTGGGCTTTGACTTTGTTGGGCTTCGCTACGCTCAGCCCAACCTACGTTAGAATTGTAGGTTGGGCTGAGCGTAGCGAAGCCCAACAACAGCGAAGCCCAACAAAGTCAAAGCCCAACACCATCACGAATACAAATGTTTCGTCAATTTAATATAAGAAAATAATCGCACGACTTTTAACACGCCGTCTGTATTGCTTGCGATATCCGTTGCCGCTATGGCTTCTTCTGGCGGCACAATCCCCATTAAAAAAACAGTCCCATTTTCTGTTACCACTTTAATCTGTGTCGCATCAATATCATCAGCAGCAATAAGCTTCGCTTTTATTTTTGTCGTAATCCATGTATCACTCACACTCGTCAATGCTGAAGAAGACCCTGAAATCGTAATCGCATTATAAACAGCCGTCACACCAGGAATAGCTTTAATTATCTTTTCTGCTTTTATTTTCTGCCAACGCGTTGGCACTTGGCCCGACAATAATACTTCTGAATTTAATGTCGAAACTGAAATACTCGTATCTTTAAACTGTATTGATTTTTCATAAAGTAAATTATATGCATGCGAGGTGATGTATTGATCGTTGATTGTTTTTCTCAAACTATGTTGATTATAAACAGCTTGAGCGCCACTCGTCGCGACATTCATGCAACCCGATAAAATAAATGTGATAATCAGTAATACAAGTATTTTATACATATTAAACTCTACAGTCGATAAACAACACCAACACTAAATTCTTGCTGGCGCGGTGAGCCACCGCCTTGTATCTTGTTATATTGCATATAATCAAATTCACCACGCAAACTCCAACATAAATCTAAATTATATTGTAAGCCTACGCCAAATTGATAAGCATTGCGAAAAGCATTACCTTGATCAAACTTGGTGTAAATCAAGCCGGCACGCACATATCCCATCACTTGAAAATCAAAAAAATATCCCGGTATGAGACTGAAACCTAAACTATAAATTGGTTTTAAACTTTGACCATTAGCCACTCTATTATTATTTTGCCAACCTCTAACACTGCCAAATATTTCTCCTGCTAAATAATACATTTGATTCGTCACACCGCTATAACCAATTGATAATTTTGGCCCAATCCCTTGATAAGCTGATTGATAACGAAAAATATTATCGTAATCGACACTTGCACCAAGATAAGTTCCTGCAAAAACAGGCGTGCTACTCAAAAAAAGAAAAGCTATCCCTAGCATTTTTTTCATATCTTATTTCCTATTCAATAGAAGGTATTTTCACTTGTGGATCAGTATCCTTGTTATAATCAATCTTATCAATACCAAAACCAAACAAGCGATAAAAGTCATTGCAATACCCTTTTACATCTGCCAATTCATTAACATTATCACTCGTAATTTGAGGCCACAATGCCATTATTTTTTGTTGTATTTCTTCTTTCATTTCATAATCATCGAGACGAATATATCCTTCTTGATCACGTGGACGAGGATGTTTTGCATAAAGATAATCATGAAACAAACGATATATTTGTTCAATACATCCTTCATGCGTTCCCTTTTCTTTCATCATTTTAAAAAGAA
This sequence comes from Gammaproteobacteria bacterium, assembly GCA_013288125.1. Lineage (GTDB taxonomy): Bacteria > Pseudomonadota > Gammaproteobacteria > DSM-16500 > DSM-16500 > Aquicella. The sequence continues at coordinate 21,818 of JABDCN010000010.1, read as the reverse complement.
GAGAAATATATAAAGGAACAACGGGGATAGCAGCACTCGCTTGTGTAACGACTGCTTTATCAACAGAAACAATTGCTTCTCCATTTAATTTTTTTAACATACCATTCAGTTGATCTGCTGTCATTTTCAAATGTTCTTTTGCTTTGCCAATGGTACCATCTTTATAAATTGCATGTGTTAACTGAGGCCCTAAATAAGAATAAGCAACTGTCTTAACATCTTGAGCCAACACATTTTCTTTTAATAAATATTCCATCCACATTGCCCAATCTTCTCCGCCCATCACAGCAATCGTTGCTGCAATCTCATCTTGTGTGGCAGGTTCAATCACAACATCTTTAACTTCTCCACGAAATGCATCAATTGTTTTACCTGAAAAAGATTGTCCTATTGGTTTTAAGACAGAAGAAAATACTGCTTCAGTAATAGGATGTATACGTCGAGGGGACGCTAAACTATAAATAATTAAATCGACTTGATCTAAATCACGACGTATTAATTCAGCTGTTTTTTGCTTAATTTCAGAAGAAAAAGCATCGCCATTAATACTTTTAGCATAGTATCCAGACTTCTGTGCTAATTGTTCGAAAGCAGCAGAATTATACCAACCAGGTGATGCAGTACGTTTATCATCTGCTTCTTTTTCATAAAAAACACCAATGGTTTTAGCACGACAACCAAATGCAGCAACAATTCTACTCGCTAAACCATAACCTGTTGATGCACCAATCACCAATACACGTTTAGGACCTTCAATCGATTCATGTGACGTTACATAATTAATTTGTTCTTGAACAACTGTTTGACAGCCAACAGGATGTGCTGTTGTGCAAATGAATCCTCGTATCTTAGGTTGTATGATCATACTGACCTCTTCTTAGTGTTAGAATAAAGTGGCGTTAGTTTACCAGCATCAAAGTCAAACGTGTAGAAAAAAATTTAGCAAAAAAACATCGGTAAAATAGCTTTCATTTGTATTTATTGTTGAAGATAGTTTTACATAAATAATATGGTATTTACTAATGATGAGATGATTGTGTTAAGCTATCGTTAAATGTTATTTGGATTAATCTCTAACACAATTAAGTATTTTCCCTAATAGTTCTATACTTTTATGAATGCTAATGTTAAATTTATTCATTGTTAACAATTGAAGGAAGAAACGTCATGGCAAAAGCAAAAAAATCAGCTGCAAAGAAAGGCAAGAAAATGAAAGCTAAAAAAGTAACGAAGAAAAGACGTGGTCGTAAAGCAAAAGCACGTCCAGCAAAGAAGAGACGTAGAAGAGCTGCTAAAAAAGCTTAAGTGTAAGTAGCTTTCAAAAAACTGAACCCTGCCTTTCGCAGGGTTCAGTTTTCTAACCTCCTCCGATTTACAACTCTCCCAGCCTTAAAAATAAATTACTGAATGACAAGCTCATTCCCCTACTCTTTTATATCAGGTATGATATTGCCCCTTACACAATCAGGTGACTACCGTGGTAGAAAAATTACGCAACATCGCCATCATCGCACACGTCGATCATGGCAAAACAACACTCGTTGATAAACTATTACAACAAACAGCCAGTCTTTCCAAAAAAGTCACTAATACGGAACGGGTGATGGATAGCAATGATTTAGAACGTGAACGCGGCATCACCATTCTTGCTAAAAATACCGCGCTCAATTGGAAAGATTATCGAATTAATATTGTCGATACCCCCGGACATGCTGATTTCGGCGGTGAAGTTGAGCGTATCTTATCCATGGTAGATTCCGTTTTATTACTGGTCGATGCCGTCGATGGCCCCATGCCGCAAACACGGTTCGTCACACAAAAAGCATTTGCACGCGGCCTACGTCCCATTGTTGTCATTAATAAAATTGATCGACCAGGCGCACGACCTGATTGGGTCATGGACCAAGTGTTTGATCTTTTCGATAACTTAGGCGCAACGAACGAGCAACTCGATTTTCCTGTTGTGTATACTTCTGCTTTATTAGGTTATGCCAAATTAGATTTATCCCAAGAAAGTCATGACATGGAACCTTTGTTTGAAACAATTATCAAACATGTTCCCGCACCTGATGTGAATTTAAATGGCCCATTTCAAATGCAAATTAGTACACTCGATTATTCTAGCTATGTCGGCATGATTGGCATTGGCAGAATTACACGAGGACAAGTCAAAACAAATATGCCCGTCATCATCATTAATCGTGAAGGTCAGACACGACAAGGCCGTGTATTACAAGTATTAGAATATTTAGGATTAGATCGCTCTGAAGTCCCTGTTGCTGATGCAGGCGATATTGTCGCAATCACTGGCATAGATGAACTTAAAATTTCGGATACCTTGTGTGATATCAATCAAGTCGAAGCCTTACCTGCACTCACCGTAGATGAACCCACTGTCAGCATGACATTTCAAGTCAACACTTCTCCTTTTGCAGGCAAAGAAGGAAAATATATTACCAGCCGCAAAATTCGCGAACGTCTCTATCAAGAATTACAACACAATGTTGCGCTGCGCGTAGAAGATACGAATGATCCTGATAAATTTAAAGTATCAGGACGAGGCGAATTGCATTTATCTATTCTCATTGAGAATATGCGCCGTGAAGGTTATGAATTAGCGGTATCACGTCCTGAAGTAATCACAAAAACAATAGATGGCGAATTACATGAGCCCTATGAATCATTAGCGATTGATGTGCCTACTGAATTTCAAGGCGCAATCATGGAGCGACTAGGCAGTCGTCGTGGTGAAATCAAACAAATGGTATCTGATGACAAAGGCCGTATTCGTTTAGATTATATTATTCCTTCACGCGCTTTAATTGGATTTCATACAGACTTTCTCACCCTCACGTCAGGCACTGGCATTATGCATCATGTGTTTAGTCATTATGGTGTTGCGGCAAAAGGAGAAATGCCGCATCGACAAAACGGTGTGCTGATTTCCAATCAACTAGGTATCGCACTCGCTTATTCTTTATTTAATTTACAAGAACGCGGCCGCATGTTAATTCATCCTCAAACTGATGTGTATGAAGGCATGGTCGTAGGAATTCATTCGCGTGATAATGATTTAGTGGTCAACGTTTGCAAAGCAAAACAATTAACTAACATTCGTGCTGCCGGGTCTGATGAAAATATTATTCTGACACCGCCCATTATTTTGAGCTTAGAACAAGCGCTTGAATTTATTGAAGATGATGAATTAGTTGAAGTCACGCCCGGTTCTATTCGCGTTCGCAAAAAATATTTAAAAGAGCATGAAAGAAAGCGATCAGCTAAGGAGTAAGCAATATTTATTATGGAATCGAGGAAGGAAACTCAACCTGATGATCAAGACAATATCAGATTAGAATTATGGAATGCCATTGATCAAGAAGATTTAGATCAAGTCAATGCATTATTAGACCAACATACCATTGATCTTAATGTTTATTATAAAAAAAAGACTTTCTTAACTGCTGCGATCAATAAAAATAATTTAGCGATTGTTAAAGCATTAATACAACATCATGCTGATGTGAATCAGCATGACAAATCACACAGAACGCCATTATATCTTTCTTCAGCATTAGGACAACTTGATATCACACGAAGCTTGCTTAATGCTGGCGCCATCGTCAATTTACCTAATAATGACTCTTTTGGATCAACACCACTTCTTGCCGCAGCAAGCCGAGGACACGACGAAATAATTGATCTGTTAATCCAGGCGGGCGCAGATGTGAATGAAGAAAACTTGCGTGAATCAACTCCACTGGAACTTGCACATACAAATAAACATGAAAGAACAGCGGAAAAATTAATCCAATTAGGAGCGAAACCCGATTTATATCAAATGTGGCTGCATGAACAATTCATTGCCTATATGCACACGCAAAACAAAAATCATTATGACCCAGCGATAGTTAAGAAATTATATCGAAGATTTAAAGCAGGCATGTGCGCAGGACGGACACTCCAATGGTTAGTAACAGAAGATGATTCATTACCAGTTCCCATTGCAACTTGGAATAAAGATAAAGAAACATTAACACCTCAATTAAAAAATGATTTTGAAATGTTTTCAACAATACGATGGTTGCAGCAACACGATCATTTAATGCCTGAATTCAACCATACCACTCTTGCTAACACACTCAATTTTGTTTTAGAAAATAATCAACATGTCGAAACAACATTTCGTTTTGGTTTTGTCATGACAGGACATGAACTAATCATGACACTTAAAAAAATATTACGTGACAATCAAAAAATCTATATCAGTAACACAGCACATGCCGTGGGTTTAAAAATAAGAAGTAATATCTATCATTTTTATAATAGCAATAGAGCGCTCGGCGTAAGAAATAGTTCTTCTATTGAAGAGATTGCTTCACTTATTCATTTTATTTTCACTAAAAAAATGGATCTTTCATACTTCGCCCCTATCTGTATGCAAGTGCTTGAACGTTGCAATCGCGACGATCATTTTAATTATCAGTCTATTAAAAATGATTTAGTTGATTTCTTAGTCAATAAAAGAAAAACGAATGGAAATCTTAATTTAATAATCGATCAATCAACATCGCTTGCCTTAGCCGTCCGCCTCAATGATAGTGAAACTTTCTCTGCTTTGATTAAAGCAGGGGCTGATGTCAATTTACCCAATAATTTTAATTCTCCCTTATCGATGTCGGCTTATTACAATCATCCTTCACTCGCAAAACAATTAATCGAGAAAAACGCCTACATCAATGTCGACAATGAATTCCCTCTAAGAAAAGCTTGTAAACAAGGGTATAAGCAAATCGTTGAAATACTACTTCAACATCAAGCCAATCCCATTATTGAAGTAAAAAACAAAACAGCATTATCTGATGCCGCTCACAATGGTCACGTCGAAATATTACAACTACTTATTCATCACGCAAATTTTAAATTCACTGCGCATATGAAAGCTGAAGCTGTTATGCGTGCCGTTAATGGTAGACAATTCTTGGCATTGAAATATTTATTATCGATTGGTGCTACGCCAGAAGCAGCCACAGGATGGAAAAGCGGTATGTTATATATGGCAATCAAAAAAGGAGATTTACAAACAGTAAGATATTTAGTGGAAGAGTGTCATCACAATCTCATCATGAAAGACCTCACAACAGATTATTATCTTGAACTTGCCAAAAACGCTAAGGGTGTGCACAGTAAAGCGATCTATGCTTTATTAAAACAAAAATCAGCTTATCTCTCGAAATTAAAATATATTGAACCTATTCCTTTATTACAGCATGCTGTCGTCTTAGTTGAAAATAAATTAAATATTTCGACGATGTGCAGTCTTTCTGCGACCTCTAAAAACATGTATCGTTTTTTTAAACCGCGTGTAGATATGTTTTTATTTAAAGCTGTTGTAAAAGCTGATTGGCCAACTATCAATGAAATCATTCTCAAAAAACCCTCATTAATATTTGAAAAATTTGATTATGACCTCAATGGCATCACGCGAAGAATCAGCCCGCTTCAATATGCTTGTATGGTTTTTGATACAACGACAAGAAGAATGATGTTTGATGTCGTCAAACATGATGATCATTTAACGCAATTATTTATTGAAGAAGCGCGAGTGACATTTCAAATCGATGTACTCCCTTTACTCGTTATGTATGATGCTTATACCAGAATACGAAATAATCCTTATACTGAATTATCTATCTTTGCTAATGTTGTGTCGCGACTATCTAAAATGCAATATAATTTATTACCTCGACATATTATGCGTCAAATGGCTAATCCTAACATGACATGGTCGCATGATACTTCTTTTGAGGCGATCGATATTTCGCAATTACAAAATCATTGTTGTTGTATTGAAGAACCGCACAAAAATTATTTTTTGTCACTTGAAGAAGCCGTTAAAATGATGTCTAAAGGATATGTCTTACAGCGCAATACTGCTGACACGGCGGCATTATTTAAATCTGAAAAATGTATTGTTACCTTCGACAAGATATTAATTCGATGTTTAATGGCGCAGAGAGAGAAAGAATATCGTGAGGATATGGTGAGTTTGAGGAACGGTGTTGGGCTTCGACCTGCTTCCGCAGGCCTCAGCCCAACCTACAACCCAACCTACAAGTTATAATTTGACTCAAATACGCACAATATGATACAATTTTTACCAATTTTCACTATAAAAAAATAATACTTACACAACACGAGATAGTCTTATAATGCAGAGAAAAAGTAAAAGAATCAACAACAAGGCGAAAATCACCCAGCAGTCTCAAGTAAAACACGAGTGGGATGAAGACAATGAATATGACGTTAGCGTTGAAGATGATGTTAGCGTTGAAGAAAACACCGAAAACACCATCGTTTCCTTAGAACTCATTTTATCTGAACTAAAAGTATGAGATAAATGGCAACAAGAATATGATCTTACCGATTGGCAATTTCGTGATGGAAAACAATTACTTCAAATATCAGAAACTTTATTACAAAACGAAACCATTCAACATGCGCTAAAAAAAATCCTAATTGATGACAATTGGGATGATGAAAACGAACATGGCATCAAAATGAAAAATGTTTTTGTGCCAGGTCAATATGTCAATGCATGCATGAATACAATTGACTCACTCAAGCAACATGCCTCATTTAACAAAATAAAATTATTAATATATTGTGCTATTGCCATTCGTTTTTATAAGGAAAAAATTGTTCAACAAATTCCTGCGCCTGTTCCAAAAAATTCTTTAGATAAAGAATATGCAATGAATGATTTTGAAGAATTAAAACAGAGACATGCGGATAATTTAGATTTAGGTTCAACTGTCGGTAATCAAGCATCTAAATTATTTCATGCAAGAAACCAGATTTAAATGTGCAAAAAAAGAAACTCCACAAGGTAAATCCTATCTTCAATTGTATAACTCAATCTCATTAACCGGAAAGCTAGCTACACATCTCAAATCACAAAAAAATAAAAAACAAGGCATTGACGAAACATTTTTTTCTCTTTTACGCAGAAATACAATTCCTTCACAATTCAGACCTTCTACCGTTAAATATTCAGTTCATTATGTAAAAGAAATTCATTTTCAAAAAACAGGCGAAGAATTAATTATTAAGAATTTTTTAGATCCTTGCCAAGGCTGGGGAGATAGAATAACAGGTGCTTTAGCAACAGAAGGTATTGAGCGGATTGTCACAACTGATCCTAATCCCGATTTAATTGAACCGACTGATGAAATATTAAAAACCTATAATGCAGATAATAAAATTAAAGTCTACCATTACAATAAACCATTCGAAGATTTAACCGACGAAGAACTATGCCCTAATGGTGAAAAAAATGATTCAGTCATAACTTCTCCTCCTTACTTCTATAAAGAACTTTATGCCGGCGAAGAACAGTCACATAAACGTTACACCACAATCGATGATTGGATTAGAAATTTTTATTATCGACTTGTTGATATCAGTTATCAGGCTTTAAATACGAATGGGATACTTATCATCAATATTGCTGATATTCGTTGTCACAGCCAACACAAAGTATTTAAACTGACCGATTGCTTGGTTGATTATTTAGAGAATGGCATGTCGCGTTATTTTGCAAAGTTTTCTGAACCGCTTATTTATCCAACGCATTCCGATGTTGAAAATCCCTCTATGCTTTATTTTTATCAAACCAAAGCTTATACCGATCCCATCATGAAACCGATATTAATTGATGATCATCGTATGCAAGTGATGGGAAAATCAGATGAATTTAATTTCAGTGATAGGACAGAATGGTCTATTAGCACTCAAAAAAATAACTTCAATGAAAATAAAAATAAAAACAACAAACTTACCAAAAATAATACCACAAATATTTATTTGACTGATCAAGTCTGTACCTGGCAGAGAAAAGAAATAGAATTTGTTGTGACAGAGGTTTCAACACGAAATCGCTATTATTGGGTTGATCAATGGAATGGAGAAGGCGAAGGCGTGCCTGATGACGAAGTTCCACCAGGCAGAAATATAAAAACGATAAAAAACAAAAATGTAATACTGCGAAGTACCTACCTTAGATGTATGAGATTTTTTTACGTCAGTCACTTAAAAAATAATAAAGCAGAGCCTGTTCCTGTCGGTACAAAATTAAAAATAAAACAAGTTGAAAATGGAGAATACAGATGTTTTGACGAAACAGAGGATGAAATAGTTTCGGAATTTATTATGGATCGTTATCTTAGCAAACACAATATCAGCAAAGAAGAAGTAAAAACTTATCCAAAACATAAGCTCCCCAAAAGAAAACAATTGAACCAAGGGTCTATTAATACTATAAAAAATAATACGACGAATGTTTATCTGATTGATCAAGTCTGTGTATGGCAAAGAAAAGAAATAGAATTTGTTGTGATAGAGGATTTAACACGATATCGCTATTATTGGATTGATCAATGGGATGGAAAAGGCGAAGGTGTCCCTGACGATAAAGTTCCGCCAGGTAAAAATATAAAAATAATTGAGAATAGAAACGTGGTATTAGGATATACCTATCATAGATGTATGAGATTTTTTTACGTCAGCCATTTAAGAAATAATAATAAAGCAGAGCCTGTTCCCGTCGGTACAAAATTAAAAATAAAACAAGTTGCAATTGGAAAATATAGATGTTTTGACGAAACAGGGGATGAAATAGTTTCAGAATATATTATGGACCGTTATCTTAATAAGCATAATATCGATAAACGAGAAGTAAAGACATATCCAAAACATAAGCTACACAAAAGCAAACAATTGAACCATATGAATAAAAGCATAAGTGATAGCGATGCTTATTATAACGATGCCAAATATAGCGACGCCGAACGTAGCAGCGATGAGTATGATGACACTAAGCATCACGACAACACTAAGCATCACAGCACTAAAAAGCGCAGCAGCGCCAAACGCGAAAATACCAAGTCCAACAACACCAAACAAAATACTCATCATCATAATAGCGATCATATCGATACTCCTCATCATATTAGTAATAATAATAATAACAATAACAATAATAATAATAACGATCATCAAACTAGCAGTGTTTCTACGCAAGCCCCTTCAATTCCGCCCTCTCCGGCGCAATCGTCTTTAGTAGAGATGCCAGCTTATTCGTCACTGCCCTATCCATTTAATCAGTATTTGCTGCCTGGTGCGTATTTGCCTGGTGCGTACTTACCTGGTGCGTATTTGCCTAGCGCGTATTTGCCTGGTGCATACTTACCTGGCGCGTATTTGCCGCCACAATATTTCGGCATACCGATTTCTCAAACTACGACGACAACAACTACAAACACTACTACAACGACAACTACTACAACCATGCCAACTACGACATCACCCATTACACGAATGACTTCACCACCACCGCCCGTTACAAGTGTCAGGCTATTCCAGCCTGCGCAGCAATCTGCGGCAAGTCAGCCTGCGCAGCAATCTGTCACAAACCAATCTCAAACTACGCAACAATCGACGAACACGAACGGCGCTCATTCTATCACTACCGATCAATCTAAAAAACGACCTTTAGACACCGCGCCTGAATCCTATACAGAGACAAAACCCGAAAAAAGACGACGCCAATAAAAAACGCAACCTCCCCTCCCTATCCCTCCCCTCCAGCAAAAAACGCTGGAGGGGAGGGGTCGCTCTTGACTACCTACTTTGTCAGAAAGAGGGGTCGCTCTTGACTACCTACTTTGTCATCCCTAGCATTTTATTTTATAATACATTTTTCCAAGGAGGAGAAAGCCATGCACCGTCTACCCTTAATCGTCTCCGGCATCATTTTTCTTTTGTTCGCCATCGTGCATCTGTTACGACTCATTGAGCATTGGGAAGTCACTGTCGCAGGCAATGTCATTTCCATGTCTGTCAGCACAATTGGATTAGTTCTCGGTATTTTATTGGCGTTATGGATGTTTACTGCAGCGTCGAGAAGTTAAGGTCTGGGAACAACTAAAATGTATTTATGAAACGTTGTCATCCTGAGCGTAGCGAAGGATCACTAAAATGCGTCATAGTACTTGCTTAGTGATCCTTCACTACGCTCAGGATGACAACATTATTAGCCTTAGCCGCTATAAATTAAATCTAATTCTCGCGCCGCTTTAACTTCATCCAACCGCCTCACGGGCAAATGATGCGGCGCCTCTTTTAATAATTCAGGATTTGTTTTTGCTTCTTCCATAATCCGAATTAAGACATCTGCAAAGGCATCTAGCACATCTTTACTTTCCGTTTCAGTTGGTTCAATCAAAAGACATTCGGGCACAATCAAAGGAAAATACATTGTTGGTGCGTGAAAACCATAATCTAATAATCGTTTTGCTACATCTAATGCCGTGATATGGTAAATCTTCGCTTCATTTTTTAAGGTAATAATAAATTCATGGCTTGCTCTTCTATCAGGATAAGCCAATGTAAATCCTGCTACACGCAATCGTGCTAATAAATAATTCGCATTCAATGTCGCAAATTCTGCAATGCGATGTAATCCTTCCTTACCTAATAATCTCGCATATAAATAAGCACGCATGATGATGCCTGCATTACCCATAAAAGCAGATAAACGTCCTATCGTTTCAGGGCAATCTTTTTCAGTTAACCAACGATATTGATCGCCTTCTTTCACGACGCGCGGCACCGGTAAATAAGGCAATAAACGTTCATTTGCAACAACAGGACCACTACCCGGCCCACCGCCGCCATGCGGCGTTGCAAATGTTTTATGTAAATTCAAATGCACCACATCAAAACCCATATCACCCGGGCGCACTTTACCTAAAATCGCATTGAAATTTGCGCCATCGTAATAAAGCAATCCCCCTGCTTGATGAATCATTTTCGCAATGTCTTGAATTTTTTGTTCAAACACGCCAAGCGTCGAAGGGTTCGTCAACATAATCCCTGCTGTTTGCGGACCAATCGCTGCTTTTAATGCGTTGATATCCACATTACCATCAGGACCAGTCGGCACTTCTCGTACTTTAAATCCACATTGCACAGCAGAGGCAGGATTAGTGCCATGCGCTGCATCAGGTACTAAAATTTCATCACGCGCAAAATCACCGCGCGCACGATGGTAAGCATGAATCATTGCAACACCAGCAAATTCACCTTGCGCACCTGCCATCGGTGAGAGTGCTGCGCCCTTCATCCCTGTCACTGATTTTAAAATTTCTTGTAATTCATACGCACAAGCCATAAATCCTTGGCTGTGTTCTTCACGCGATAAAGGATGATGCTGCAAAAATCCTTCGAGTGAAGCTAATCGATTAACACCACGCGGATTATATTTCATGGTGCAAGAACCTAGCGGATAAAATTGTGTGTCAATAGAAAAATTTTTTCTGGAAAGATTGGTATAATGACGCACAACTTGTAATTCAGATACTTCAGGTAATCGCGGAACATCGTTGCGTAATAATTCTTTAGGAATATCGTCACTGGATCCCGCGGACAAGCCGCGGGACGACGGCTCTTTATCAACGGACGACGGCTCTTTATCAACGGACGACGGCTCTTTATCAACGGACGACGGCTCTTTATCAACGGACGACGGCTCTTTACCAACGGACGACGAGCCGTCGTCTTGCACTTGCCATTGTGATTTAGCAAAACGATCTTTACGCGATATTTCAAATATTAAGCCTGGCATGCAATTTTATCTCCATTGACAGCAAGATCTCTCAACACATCACGCATATTTTGTGTTAAATATTCAATATCTTTTTTTGTTTTTGTTTCTGTTGCACAGAGTAATAAACAATTATCTAGCTCAGGATAAAATGGTCCTAAGGCATAGCCTGCTTGAATACGTCGTTTTGCTAAAGCAGAAACCACTTGCTCAGCTGATACCGGCAAACTCAATACAATTTCATGGAAAAAAGGTGCAGAAAAAACTTTTTCTATTCCAGGAATTGTCATCAATTGTGTTTCCATTTCTCGTGTTTGTTGATGACAAAGCGTGGCAATATGACGCAAACCCATGGGCCCAACTAAACTCATATAAATCGTTGAAGCAGTCACCATCAAACCTTGGTTCGTACAGATATTCGATGTGGCTTTTGCACGACGAATATGTTGTTCCCGCGCTTGCAGCGTCAACACATATCCCGGTTTATTTTCTTTATCTATTGTACGTCCCACAATACGTCCTGGCATTTGACGCACATGCACTTTCTTGCAGCATAAAAAGCCATAATAAGGGCCGCCAGAGGCAAGTGGTATACCTAAAGGCTGTCCTTCACCACAAGCCATATCAACGCCTTCTTTGCCCCATTGTCCCGGTGGTTTTAATAAAGCCATGGCAGTGGGATTCACAACGGCAATCGATAAAATATTTTTTTCGCGCGCCCAATCTGCGAGTTCATCAACATCATCTAACACACCAAAAAAATTAGGTTGAGGAATAATTAAAGCGGCAACATCTTCTGTTAATAAAGTCGATAACGCTGTGCGATTTATTTTTCCTGTTTGTTTTTCATAAGGAACGTCAATCAAATAAATGCCTTGTTGTTTCACAATAGCTTCAACTGTTTGACGATAATGTGGATGAATCGTTTGCGGCATCAATATGCCAAGTTTAGTTTTTTTACCTGATAAACGCACGGCCATTAACACTGCTTCAGCTAAAGCAGATGCGCCATCATACAAAGAAGCATTAGAAACTTCTAATGACATTAAACTCGCTATCATCGTTTGAAATTCATAAATTAATTGTAAGGTACCTTGACTCGCTTCAGCTTGATAAGGCGTATAAGCCGTATAAAATTCACCGCGCGTTGCCACTTCCCAAACGGCAGCAGGAATATGATGCTCATAAGCCCCTGCACCAATAAAACATAACAAGTCACCATCTTGCTTGGCGCGTTCGCGCGCTAAACGCCCTAATTCCATTTCTGATATGCCAGAAGGAATTGTCTCTAACGAAACATGACGCAATGCATCAGGAATTTCATCAAACAAGGTTTCAATTTTTTTGATCCCAATGGTTGAAAGCATTTCCTGAATGTCTTGATCAGTATGAGGAATGAATGGCATGGCCAACCTCTTTTTATTTCTCTAGTGCGCCTCAGACGCAACCACTTTCGAGTACTCACCCGCATTTAACAACTCAGAGGGAGATTGCTCTGGTTTAACACGAAATAACCAACCTTTTCCGTATGGGTCTTGATTAATTAATTGTGGATTTTGAATCACAGCTTCATTAACTTCAATGACTTCACCTGGAATCGGGCAGTAAATATCAGCCGCTGCTTTGACTGACTCCACCACAGCGCATTCTTGACCATTATCAAAACTGGATTCTATTTCAGGTAATTCCACATAAACCAAATCCCCTAACATGGTTTGTGCATGGTCCGTAATGCCAACAGTGAAAAATTCTTCGTCTTTTCTCACCCATTCATGGGTTTTCGTATATTGTAATTCCTGAGGTATATTGCTCATGTGTTTCTCCAAATTCTAAAACATTTTTTTACCTTGCTTTACAAATGGCGGCTTAATAACACGCGCTGGCACTTCTTTCTGACGTATTTCGACAAAACAAGCCGCCCCAATATCTGCTGGAACGCGCGCCAATGCAATACTTTTTTCCAACGTAGGTGAATAGCCGCCACTTGTCACTTCACCTTCGCCATCTTCTTTAATAATCACTTTTTGATGATTACGAATGACACCCGGGCCCTCTAGCACCAATCCAACTAAACGACGTTTAATGCCTTGCTGCGTTTGTCTTTCTAAGGCATCACGGCCAATGAAAATTCTATCTTGTGGTTCCAGCACCACTGTCCAAGCAAGATTAGATTCTAATGGACTGACCGTTTCATCCATATCAGAGCCATATAAATTTAATCCCGCCTCTAAACGCAAGGTATCACGAGCGCCTAATCCGCAAGGTAATATACCTGCTGCGAGCAACGCCCGCCATAATTTATCCGCTTCTTTTGCAGGAAAAATCATTTCATATCCATCTTCGCCCGTATAACCGGTCCGTGCGATAAACCAATCATCTAACATCGTAAAGGTAAAAGGTTTTAAAGTTTGCAATACTACCGCTTGTTCTTTAGGCATAAATCGCGTGATTTTTTCTTGAATGGCAGGGCCCTGAATAGCAAGCATGGCAAGATCAGTACGTTCTTTCATTTCAAGCTTAAAAGAAGCCGCGTGTTGCTGCATCCAAGTAATATCTTTTTCGCGTGTGCCTGCATTGATCACTAAGCGGTAAAAATCATTCGTTATTTTATAGACAATTAAATCATCAATCACGCCGCCGTTTTCATTCAACATACAGGTATAGAGTGCCTTGCCTTCAACAAGACGATCGATATTATTGGCTAATAATCGACGCAAAAAAGCGCCCGCCTCCGTGCCATGTAAATCGACAATCCCCATATGAGACACGTCAAACACCCCTGCTGCTTGTCTGACTTGATGATGCTCTTGAATTTGCGATCCATAATGCAAAGGCATGTCCCAGCCTGCAAAATCCACTATTTTTGCATGGGCTTTGAGGTGTAAATCATAAAATGGCGTTCTTTTTCCCACGATAAGTTCCTTTTTTTAAGTATGGCTATTATTTTCTCGAGGAGGGGTGGCGTCAAGATAATTTTATCACTTAATTTTACTATCATTAAGTGATGCTATAATTAATAAATAAGCACAAAACCGAGGATTTTAATGAAAAGTTCGCGTATTTTTTCAGCATCAGAAGAATTCAAATTGGCACGAAAATTATTCTTAGCTGCAAAGCGGGGAGATGTTGATGACGTTCACAGGTTATTAGATGCTGGCGCTTCTTATCAGATTAGATTTAATGAAAATAACGAAGATCAACTCGATCAAAGATATGGGATAGATGCTTTTTATATTGCCGCAAAAAATGGCCGCACTGAAATAGTAAAAATATTTCTTGATAAGGGAATTGATGTAAATGAAACTTATGGACCTATCTACTCAACCTCTCTGCATGCAGCTGTCACAGAAGACCATATTGATATCGTTAAATTATTAATCGATTACAAAGCCAATGTGAATATTGAGGATGACTATGGCAGAACGCCCATTAATCTTCACAGTCTACAACATGATCCCAAAATAGAGAGTATATTAATTGCAGCAGGTGCGAAAAAAACACCTTCACTAAAACAAATAACATTATTGAAAAATTATAATTTTATCTGCCGAACATTAACTTTTTATGATTTAGGATTGTTTGTACCGATAGATGCAGCTGGTCTCTGTGATGGGACAGCTAAAGTATTTATTTTATACGCACACCAAGGACGTATTGATGAATTCATATTTTATTTTCATTATCTTAATCATGTTAGTCACGATGATTTACAAACGCTTATTAAAGAATTTAAACAACATCGCCGTTTAAATACATTCAATATTGGAGATAATTATTCGCTTGATAAACTCATCGAATTTATGCGAGCAATCAATGATGCACAAATAACTCAAAGAACAACTTATTTCAAAAGTATTGGAGCAAATTGGGATGCGACTAATATAATAGCTTGTCCTGCATCTCAACTAAATTATTATTTGAAATCCTGCGGCATAACAGAATGGGGCAGTGAAAAAAACCAATATAAAATATTTTTCATGGGCGATCATAGCATGGCCCTTTTTAACCATCATGATACATGGGTAGCTTATTATTTTGATTCTAATTTTAACGCAATTGTTCTCTGTCATAACGAAGATGAACTTGCTGCAGCGCTTTACAAAACACTCATAAAAATTCAACGCGATACGGTGAGATTTGTCATTTGCGATCTTTCTTATGGTGATGCTAATAGAGAATTAGATGATATTTTGAAAAAATTTGAAACGACATTAACACATTATCCCGAAACACAAAATACGTTTACATTATATAAAAACGGACATATTTCTCGCCGAGATACCGCCTTTACATTACAGCAACAATTATTGCGAATCGCATCCCATTCCGATGAATTTGATTTTTTGAATAATGAATTACAGGGTTATCTTGTTAAACATCCGCTTAAAAGCGCAATGCCGTTAGCAACTGATGTTAATCAATTCATGGATAAGTATCATCAAACATTACTTCATGCAACATGTTCAGAAAACAGCCTTCAGTTATCGCAAATGCTAATCGCTTTAGGCTCTAATATACATGCGACAAATACAAGCAATAGAACACCATTAAAAATAGCCAAAGACCGTAAAAACGAAGAACTCATTTTATTTCTTGAGCAACAAGAATCGGTAAACGATATCGTCTTTAATAGTGGATTAAAAGATACCGATTCACTCCCCATAAAAATAAGTAAATTATTTGATTCATATGCTCATCCCCCTTTCCTTTCTTTCCATTGGCGTGATCATCGCGAATTAGCTGATTCCATTGCCCGTTATTTCGAAGGAAATCCGAAATGGAATGAAGTTGATTGTAGAGAAGAATTAGCTAAACTAACTCGGCATATTGAATTTTTTCAACTAGGTAGTTTTGCGGGTATTATCCAAAAAGCAAATCAATTGATTCATCAATCTATTGAAGACAAAAAACCAAAAGATGAAAGTTATGATCCGAGGCAGTATTTTTAGGCTGGATATTTATAATCAAAGCGAAAGTATTTGACGTAAACCGTCATCAATAAGACTCATCTCGTGCAATGTCAATTCACCTTCAAAACGAAGAAATCTTTTTTTATCAAGCGCACGAAGTTGATCCAAAACCGCGCATACAATTAAATTGTTATTATATATTTTAATACTTAATGGCGGTTTTACTGGTGCTTTAGTAGAAAGTGGAACCGCAATAACGGTGCTGCGCGCTGAATTAATAGGCGTTACGCCAACTAAGACCCAAGGACGTGTTTTCTTTTGTTCATGACCTTGCACACTATGTTCTTGAACAAGATAAACTTCGCCTCTTTGAAATTTAAATGTATTATTAGACATCCTCTAAACCATCCTCACCAAACGCTTTGTCCCAGTCCATCATTTCTTTTTTCAAACTTTTACTTTCTTCAAGTTCTTTAGCACAAGTATAAAGTCGCCGTTCACGCGTTGTAATTTCACGTTCTAATAAATTTGCTATGATTTTGCTGCGTTCTCTCGCAGGGATCACAGCTTTCATTCGTATAACCAATTTGTCTGGAAAAGAAAACAAGACTTTTGACATAGGCCACCTTTTATTCATTACTACAGTGTATATAATATATATTATATACTATATATTACTATATACAAAATATTCAAAAAAACAAGAAGTTAAAAATCTTCCAATGAAATTGCTCACATAAGCTTCGTTTTAATAATAATTTTTACTTCTTTTGAAATTTCTGATTAATATGATTATCTGATTTTTAGTACACTTAGAATATCAGTCAAAATTCATGGGGAGGAGATATGTCTAACCACATCATTAGCGCCACCGAAGCAAGTCGAAACTTCTCAATTATTTTAAATAAAGTTCACTATCAAGGTGAGCATTTTGATATCAAACGCGGCAAAGAAATTATTGCTCAAATTATTCCTGTCGCACATCAAAAAACATCGATGAAAGTAAAAGATTTAAAAGAATTTTTTAAGCACTTGCCCACACTTGAAGCAGACGATCAGTCTGCATTTGAAAAAGATATTAAAGAGATACGCACGAAAAGTAAATTTGAGGATGAATCATGGGATTAATGTTAGATACCTGTATTCTTATTCATGCAGAAGTATATGCAAGTTTGGCAAATAATGGAAAAATAATTGGCGCTCATGATTTAATTATCGCAGCCACTGCAATTGCCCATGATCATGCGTTACTAACAACCAACCAAGAAGAATTTAATCGTGTTCCTGGCTTGAAAGTAGTTCTCACTTAATCCTGCAAATATTCTTCATAATTAATCGAAATTAAATGATCAGAAAATTTTTCAGTTTTCCCATTGTAAATTAGCATACCACGCGCATTATCTGGTTTAAATTGTTTTAATGTTGAAAGCATCGTTTGTTTCAAAGTGGCCGTCTTTTTTATTTCAATATATTCTTGCTGTCCTTTTTTATCCAAGATGAGATCAATTTCGTATTGATCGCTAGAACGAAAAGAACGAAAAGAATGAAAAGAATGAAAACTGGGCGGAACCTGTTAATACATATTGCCTGTTTTTACGTCGATTTTTATCGACAATAATTTTAATCAATCGAAAAAGATCAGGAAAGTATACCTTGTCATTGATATTTGCAATTTTACCATCAAATCGCAAAATTGCAAAAAATTTTTTCAATTTATCTTCAATCCGTATAATGAAACAATAGAATAATAATTTAAAATGTTAGATTTAAATACGTTATTTTTTACTAAGTCATAGTAATGAGATTCATATTAATTTTTTTAGCTCGCTTTATAAAATTTTTATCTAAAGTAGCAAAGTCTTCTGTTACTTGATTTGAAGAAGCAAGATGCATAGCATCAGCAAAGTCAAATCCTTGACTGTACCATTGCATGGTTTTAATGATGCAAGCGGGATCTTCTACGGTAATATGTGGTAATCCTAACAAACTTTCAAAAGCATTCAGGATGACTATTGCATCTAACTCATAGGCATAACGCAATACCCATTCTGTTTCTAATAACACACTTTTTGAAATAAATATCATGTTACCCTTAATTAATTTTTCAGCATAACGTGATTGTTTAGGGTCATCATTCGTTAAAAAACGTACTAATAAATTCGTATCAATACCAATCATTTATTTTTTTCCTCCTTTCGCTATTCCTTCTTCCATTTCTTTAAGAGATTTTTTTGCCCCTTTATAATTAACACAACCCATAACATCTTTAATTGAAGTGGGCTTAAACGGCATGCGCGGCGTTAAAAGCAAACCTTGTTCAGTATCAATTACATTAAATTCCAAGCCTGACTGCCATTTGTGTGCTTCTCTAATGTTTTGAGGGATAATAATTTGGCCTTTACTCGATAACCGTGTTGTTTCCATTGGTTTTCTCCTTGGTTTATAAGTAAGATTATAGTAAGATTATAAGGCATCCCTCAATCCATTTCAATAATCAAATTTTCCCCACCGCGTATTTCATCACCATTTTCTTCATCCAATCGCACGAATTCATCACCTTTAACCCAACCGTTCGCGCTGTTTTTATCGCCTGCTTTTCTTCTGCATATATTTTTTTAATTAAATCGATTGCGTGAAATAAAGCAAAATGTTCTCCCTTGCACCATCTTTCATAACGGCGCAATGTTGCAAGACTTCCAAATTCACGTCGATTTTTTATTGCCGACATTATTATTTCACTCAATGTTTTGACATCGGCCAAACCCATATTTAATCCTTGACCTGCAAGCGGATGCACGAGATGCGCGGCATCTCCAATCAAGGCGAGTCGTGATTTCACATATTGATTTGCACGATGACGTTTCAATGGAAAAATAAATCTTTCACTTACTTCTGTCACGTCACCTAATTTTTTTGCGAAGGCATCTGTTAATTCAGTTTGAAAATTTGTTGTATCAAGCGTCAATTTATTTGCTGCTTGTTGAGCAGGCAGCGTCCACACAATGGATGATAAAAAAGGATCTTGTAAAGGTAAAAAAGCAATCGGCCCCGTTGGCAGAAAAATTTGCCGCGCGATTTTTTCATGTGGCAATGACGTTCTCACCGTTGCAACAATCGCGTTTTCTTCATAATCATCCTGTGTCAGATGAAGACCTGCTTGTTGACGCAGCCATGAATTCGCCCCATCAGCTGCAATCACAAGGGATGCAGAAAAATCGCCATGTTCTGCTGTTTTTAATATCACTCGATCAGAATAATTTTGATAATCCGTTAATTTTGCACCAGTAATAATATCAATATGTGCATAAGATTTTATTTTTTCATTTAACACGGTTTGAATCAATTGATTTTCAATAATATATCCTAAAGCAGGTTCAGCAATTTCAGCACTATCAAAATGAATTTCTGGACCTTCTCCACCATCCCACACTTTGATTTGTGTATACGGACTCACACGTTTTTTTTCTATGTCATCCCATATGTGTAATGATTGAAAAAAACGCTTTGAAGCAAGCGAAATCGCACTCACACGATGATGATAATGTGATGATGACCATTCAGACAGCTGCGATTGTGATTCTAATATTGCAATGGATAAAGTTGATTGTTGCGCTAAAGATAAGGCGAGTGAAGCACCCGTGATACCACCGCCAACAATGATGATGTCATACATTTTACGATACCTAAAACGGCAGCACTAAATCCGGCTCAACAGACAACATCCATTGACGAAATAGATGCTGAATCCCCTGTAAGATATTTTCATTCAATGCTTCAAATCGCAAAATCAAATAAGGCGTCGTATTAGAAGGCCGTACTAATCCCCAACCATCTGCAAAATTAACGCGTAACCCATCAATCGTCATCATTTCTGCATCAGCAAAATTCGCCTGTGAAATTAATTTTTCCATCAAATGAAATTTCTTTTCTTCAGGCACTAATACTTTTAATTCTGGCGTATTAACACTATTAGGAATTGAAGCAAATACATCTTCTGATGTCTCAGCGATAATTTCTAATAACCGCGCGCCTGCATATAAAGCATCATCAAAACCATGCCATCTATCTTTAAAAAAGAAATGACCACTCATTTCACCCGCTAAAATAGCGCCTGTTTCTGCCATTTTTGCTTTAATCAAGGAGTGTCCTGTTTTCCACATGAGAGGCAAACCACCCAAAGATTGAATCATCGTTGCTAAATGATTTGTACATTTCACATCAAAAATAATTTTTGCTTTCGGTTGTTTTTGAAGTACGCTGCGAGCGAATAACATGAGTAATCGATCAGGACAAATCATTTCACCTTGATTTGTCACGACACCTAATCGATCACCATCGCCATCAAATGCTAAACCAATATCTGCTTTAAATTGCGCAACAGCGCGAATTAAATCTTGCAAATTTTCTGGAGAACTGGGATCAGGATGATGATTGGGAAAATGTCCATCCACTTCACAAAATAATTCATGCACTTCACAACCTAATGCTCTGAATAATTGTGGCGCAACCATACCAGTCACACCGTTGCCCGCATCAATCACCACTTTTAATGGCCTTGTTAAATGAATATTCGATACAACGTCTTGAATATAACGATCAACAATATGCGATTCTTGATAAATGCCTGAACCTTGTAAAAAATGTTCGCGTAAAATACGTTGATATAATGACTGAATACCATTTTCAGATAAGGTGACACCTTGCAATACCACTTTCATTCCATTGTAATTCGATGGATTATGCGAACCGGTAAGCATCACACCAGAACGTTTTTGAGATTCGTTTACTGCATAATAAAGTATTGGTGTAGGCACCATACCAAGATTCACAACATCGCAACCTGCGGCACGAATCCCATCACTTAATGTATTAGATAAAGCAGGACTAGATAAACGACCATCGCGTGCAATCGTCACTTGATCATCTCCTGTTTCAAGCACGAGT
This sequence comes from Gammaproteobacteria bacterium, assembly GCA_013288125.1. GTDB lineage: Bacteria > Pseudomonadota > Gammaproteobacteria > DSM-16500 > DSM-16500 > Aquicella. Next base: position 302 of record JABDCN010000010.1, on the reverse strand, counting down.
GAACCAATCGCACATCCAATTAAAAAAACACTTTCTTTTGTCATTGTTTCATCAACAATGCCGCGAATATCGTAAGTACGAAAAATACTTTGATTAATAGAATGAATTGATGAAGCCGCATGTTGACGCATTTAATTTTTCCCCGAATGACCAAAACCACCTGTGCCGCGTTCAGTCACAGCAAATTCTTCTACAACAGAAAATGTTGCGCGTACGATGGGTAAAAAAACTAATTGGGCAATACGATCACCAGGTGTAATGGTATAAGCCGTTTCACTGCGATTCCAACATGACACCATTAA
>JABDCN010000009.1 GCA_013288125.1 Gammaproteobacteria bacterium | reverse complement strand
AAAGAACATTTAATTGAATACACTGAAGAAAATCCTGCTTATCGTAAAGCAGCGGATAAATGTTTTAAAAAAATATATCGTGACGATATCTGCGATATATTTCCTAGATATGGCCATCCAAAAATTATTGAAATTTGGGGTGATCGTTTGACAAGAATAAAAAAATTAGAAAGTTATCTTTAATTTAATGGGTAAAAACATATGTATTCGCCAGCATGGCCTCATAGTGAAATAAAGGAAATATTTCCTGCGTCTTTAGTTGCTGCCTGTGAAAGGACTAAAACCTTAGAAAAATTTCAAAGAAAATTAGATTATCAATTGAGCTTATTTTCAAGTAATAAACCTAAGCCTACAACTGATATGCCCAAGCATAAACAATTGCTAAGCTCAGATAAAAAAGGTAATTCACGATATCATCGGTAGGCATCAGCAAAAATTGCGCAGATAAATAGGCAGTTATGTAAATATACCCGACACTAATGCGCTACGTTCAGGATGATGGCGATAAAACTGCTGCGCCCATTGGCGATATCGCAAAATAGAACCATTGCTTTGCAGTGAGCCAGGAGAGGGGATATAAGCTTTATTCTGCCAAATAGGAAAATCTTCAGAAGCATCACTGACGAAAGCTCGGTGAGCTTGATGGAGAATCAACGTTTCTACCCAGCGTTTTGGAAGTAGTCTCAAAAAAGGATGAATACGCTGAGGTTCAGCTATTTGATGTACCTGAACAGCAAGACGTAATTCTATGATACCGGGATCCACAGGTGTGACCATACCAAACAAACGCAATTTGAGTTTTTGTTCAGGAACTTCAACATCTGTATAAGATATTCCTAAACCCTGAAGAAAAATTTTATAAGTTGCTCGAATTCTTTTACGCGCAAACAAATTACCGCGGCGTTCAAGCGCTGCAACTATATTAAATGTTGGGCCAGTTTCGCTTATTTGCACATTGGTGGGTAGAAACTCAAAACCGTGTAGTGCACCTAAATGACTAAAATCCACGTTGTTTTCAAGCACGTCTTGAGGATGTCCACGCATCACTTCACATCCACTTTTGAGATTGGAATATGAAGAATCATCCCAAAGCGGAAGTTCCCAACTTTTTGCATTGTTATTGAGATCAAAATACGTAAATAAAAAACCACCGTGCTCAATGAGTTCCCATTTAGTTAAACTCATTTTATTATCATCATGTGGCGAAGAGGTGCATTCTCCGTCAAGGCCAAAACAAAGCCCATGGAAAGGACAGCGAATGGATTCTCCTTGAACCGTGCCACCATGACCCAAATGTGCACCCAAATGCGGACAATAAGCATCAAATAAGGCAGCTTTGCCAGACTTAGTACGAAAAAGCACGAGTTCATGGCCAAAAAGACGCCGTTTCTTGACTTGGCCTGGTTTAATATCAGCAGAGTATCCCACTGCAAACCAGCCATGGGGGTATTCTGTAAGCGGTTGATGTTGTGATTTCATATAGACGACTTTATAAAACGAAGTGGAATTTTATGTTTTTGCATGTAACTGGGAGAAAGATTTCTATTTTCGTAAAAGGTTCCAAATAATCTGTCCCATATTGAAAAAATAATACCGTGATTAACCGCATGACCACCCAGACAATGATGCATTTTATGTGCATGATTATCGATAAAAACATAACGTAGGATGCCAATATTAAACGTGTGATTAACGTGGTGCGTTCCTTCTAGAACTAACAACAGAGAATAAGCAACCAAGGTAGAAGTCAAATCCATTCCTAGAATATATGAGGCAAGTAATATGGGTATTTGAAATGCAGTGATTGCAGTATCAGCAAAAGAAGAAACGCTGCCGCGTATAAAATCCAGTGAAACCACAGAATGGTGCTGCAAATGATTTTTTCTAAACCAACGCTTGATGGAATTTGTAGTCTTGCCATGATTTAAAAAACGATGAAATAAATAATAAAATAAATCGGTAAATACCACTGCGGTAATAATGGAAGCAAAGACCGGGAGATGTATCAGTGGGAAAGGTATTTGCTGTAAAAGCCACCATCCACCTACAATGACTGCAGTGCCTGCAACAATGGCGGTTAAAAAAATGTGCGCCATGGCTTTCATATTTTGCTTAAAAGAGGGTGGCGGTAAATCCACGCAAGGATGTAATTTTTCTGCTGAAAGCATCAGTGGCATAGCTAGAAAAGAAGCGACAAAGAAAGTAATTAATAAAAGTAGCGGTGATTGACTTGCAAATGCTGCAGCAATGAGCATTGCTAAACCAGGGCCAAAATGACCTAAACAACCGAATAACATACTACCTTTTTGCTCAGTGGGAATATCGTTTAAAGGAATAGGTGGTTCAAAAATCTCTTTACGTTGTATAGGTAATGCCATACGATTTTTCCCCATGTAATTTGATGATAAATTCCAATTTTCATAACAAGTACCAAACAATCTATCCCAAACTGAAAAAACTGCACCATAATTAACTAACGTACCGCGCGGGCAATGATGCAATTTATGATTATGGTTGTCTACAAAAATGTAACGTAACCACCCGATGTTATAAGTAAAGTTAACATGATGAGTGGCTTGAAGTGCAAGCACGAGGGCATAGGCAACTAAGACTTGTGTTAAGTTAAGTCCTAACAAAGATCCCACTACAGCTGTTGGAAGTTGAAAACTGCAAATAGCGGTATCAAAAGTGGAGGAGTGATTGCCTCGGAAAAAATCTAGGGCTTTGACGGTATGATGTGCCGCGTGATTTTTGCGATACCAGCGAGAAATGCTGGCACCAGAGCGGCTATGATTGAGAAATCGATGAGTTAAGTAATAAAAAAAATCTGCTGCAGCCACTGTCAATCCAATTGAAAACCAAATGGGAAGAGAATAGTTGGGTAAAAAGAAGTGACAGACCCACCAACACAATGCTACTACCATACTGGCTATTCCAACACCTTTTAAGAAAATAAGACTTAGACCTTGTATTAGGTCGCTTTTATGTAGTGGATCTAAATTAACGGCAGGAAACCATTTTTCGGCTAGCAACATGGGAATAAATGCTAATAGAGTGATTACAAAAAAACCGATTAATAGGGTCAATGGATCAAAATGACTAATGGCGGCTAAAAAACAAAATGAGATGCTAGGACCAAAATGAATTAAAAGCCCGACTAGAAGCGAATTTTTTAGTTCGAGTGGGGGGTTAATTTTAGTTTTCCAAACAGGGTTCACTATTGTGTACGTACTGGGAATAAGTGTTTTCAATGTCATTTTTAGCATTTCCTTTTTTGTGATCAGCCCATTGGAGCATGACATCACCATACTTTTAAAATTGGCAATCCTAAATTTTTTTGCTAGCATAATGGCGTTTTTATGCTATGTAAATTTAATTAAGAAAGATAAATTATTATGCTAAATGTTTGTGTCATCGGAGCCGGTGCATCCGGGCTCGTCGCAATGAAAGAATTAAAGGATGAAGGTCATCGAGTCACTTGTTTTGAAAAATATCCTCAAGAAGGTGGTGTTTTTTACTACAGCAAGAACAAGGGTGGGGTCTATGACTCTACTTTATTAACCATATCAAATTATTTTATGGCCTTTTCCAGTCTGCCGCCTGAGGAAGTGGAAAGAAAGTATTGGACACATACTGAATACGCAGATTATCTTAAAAAATTCGCGAAAAAATTTGATTTACTCAAACATATGCAATTTGAAACAACGGTGTTGTCAGTGGAAGTGAAAGAAAAAGTAATAGTTGAAATTGAACAAAATGGTACAAAAGAATTTCGCACTTTCGATGCTATTGCCATTTGCACGGGTACACATCAAAAAGCAAAATATCCTGAATTAAAAGATCAACATCTTTTTAAGGGTCAAATTTTGCATTCGGAAAATTACAAAAACGCGCAAGGTTTTGCAAATAAAAAAGTGGTTTGTGTGGGTATGGGCGAATCGGCAGCAGAGATAGTGCATGAAATTGCGCAAGTTGCTTCTGAATGTACGTTGTCCATTCGCCAATATCCTACGGTCGTCCCAAGATATCATGATCAGCATACTAACGATGCATTTACGAGTCGAATTTATCACTATATTCCCACACGCTTACTTAATCCTTTAATTAAGTGGGGTGCTAAAAAAATAATTAAAACGACCAAGGATCCTATTGTTAAATTAACATGGGAGTGGGGATTAAAATGTGGTGGGATGTTAAATATATTCTTAACTAAAAATGAAATTTTTTTGCATGATATTAATGAGAATAAATTGCAAGTAAATACTTCTGGTATTCAAAAGCTCAGCGAAAAGGGAGTGATGTTTAATGATAATACACACATTGATGCTGATATTATCATGTGTAACACGGGTTATCAGGATGATTTTAGTTTTCTCAAAGGGATTTCTTTTAAAAATGTAAAAGATTTATATAAACATGCTTTTCATCCGGAATTAGAAAAGAAAGTGGCATTTATTGGCTGGGCCAGGCCAGCTGTGGGTGGTGTGCCTCCATGTTCGGAAATGCAGAGTCGTTATTTTGCGTTACTTTGCAGTGATAAGCGTTCATTGCCCGATAAAGCTAAGCTTTATCAAAGCATAGCGCATGACGAAAAATTCGAAGAAGAAAGATTTAGATTATCTTGTAATATTCCTTCTCTAGTGCACTACACTGGTTATATGGATTCAATGGCGAAATTAATTGGTTGTATGCCGCCTAAATTTTTATTATTTAGAAATCCCAAAGTAGTTGCGAAGATTGTATTTGGCTCTCAAATCTCGAATCAATATCGCCTAACAGGCCCACATTCTGATCCTGTGATAGCTAAGGAAGTTATTAGCAAATTACCCATTGCTTGGGGACTAAAATTATCTGTTCAATTAGCAATGGTTTTAGCTGTGGCGAAATGTTTGGAATTTTTTAAAATAATTAAACGTGATTTAAAATATAGGCCCTAGCATCGCTGTCATCTTGAGGTAGCGGAATGACAGCGGTGCTATTTATTATGCATTTTAAATATAAGCCAATCTTGCCATCTATATGGCAAAAGACTAAACAATTTAGCTTCTAAATGCTTTCTTCCCATTGAATATCTTATCTTGGGATTATCACTAGTGAGTGCATGTTTTAATTTTTGAAAAACCACTTCTGGAGATTGTATAGCTGAAGGATCATTATTTTTTAAAATATTTTTAACATACCGCTGTAAATAATCATCGTAATATTCTCGCACAGCCTCATTACTTGTGGCTGATGTAAGTAAATTTTTATTGATTCTTTCCCATTTATCCCCAATAGCACTGATTTGAAAATGAATAACTTTTACATTAGAAAATTTTAATTCCCTTCTTAACCCATCAGAAATAGCTTCTAATGCATGTTTGGAAGCGCTATAGGCTGAAGCGAAAGGCATCGTGAGAATGCCTGCCATAGAACCCATATTAATAATTCTACCTCCCTCGCTTCTTAGTAGAGGTAAGAATTTTTGTGTGACTGCCATCACGCCGAAAAGATTAACTTCGAATATAGAGCGTAAATCATCAAAATTTAAAAATTCGAGTGGTCCTAGTCTACTGATGGCGGCGTTATTGATAAGAGCATCTAAACCTCTGCCATTTAAATGTGCCTTGATTTGTTGATAAGCTTGTTCTATTTGTTGTGCTTGAGTGACATCAACAATGACAGGATTAATTTGCTTTGAATGGTCTAGTAAAACTTGAGCATCTTTTTGGGTTCTTACGCCAGCATAAACGTTATAACCATTTTGTGCTAATTTTAAACTAAGATAATGACCAATTCCGCTTGAAGTGCCGGTGATAAAAATATTTTTTTTAGCTTGCATTTGCTTTTCATCCAGGAGCAGTTTTAAAGCTCAAAATAAGCTTAGGAGTGCCGTTTAATGGATCATTTTAATGAAACATTAATAATTCTTTGTTAAATTATAGTTCAATTTGTTATAGCAGAGACGCCACCTGTTTGCCAGAAAAAAACTAAAAAACACAAACGCTTAGTTGATAGAGAATATCATGTCTATGTATTTCAATAAAATATCCGAGTATTCTTATGATCGGAATAATTGAAAGAAGAATTTTTCTATTAGATAGCAGATTAAGAGATATAGTTATGCATACGAGAGACTATTTTCATGTTAGGAATCAGAAAAAAAATTCTCCCATTCAGTCTATATACAGGATGAAAAAAAGTATTCATGTGATTTTTCGTAGCACCAAAGATCAAGATAGTAGTGATGCTAGAAAAATACTTGATGACCAATTTGAGTGGGGATATGCAAAGAGTGCAGGCGTACCTTATAAAGCTAACATTAAAGATATTGTATTTGCGCTTGGTCTTAAATATCTTTCATTTTCAGTTTTCAAAGAATTGGGATTTTCTGACGATGTTATACAAAAATTTGCACTCGAAGAGCTCGAGCAAGCAGGCATTCGACCCAAATCATTATTTAATATATGCTCAACATTTGTTGAACAATCGTACTGGAGAGATACATTATTTTGGGGTCAAATTCAATTACTCCCACAGGATATTAAAGACCATTTGCCGTCACTAACATGTGATACAGAAGAGAAACTAAAAGCTAAATACGAAGACCACGAGATAAACAAGAGACTTTATAAGAACTTTTACTGTAAATAAGCTGAAGTACGAACAATGTTAGAAAGGATAATTAATTAGTTGAATATGAAAAATTTGTACTTCGAGCTAGTTACCGCCGTCAGTACCATACTTCCAGTAAATATCCTTACTGGAAGTATGGTTATCCGCCCCACAACGTTATATTATTGATATAATTGAACATTTTTATGCCTTATCACTTATCGCCTGATCAGTATCAAGAACAGCAACTTGATTAAAAGTGACTTCTAGCCTATAATAGGACTAAGTCATGTGACTAAGTCTACAGGTGCCCTATGCGTACTATTAATGTCCACGAAGCAAAAACACATTTCTCGCAATTGCTGGATGCGGCGATGGCGGGTGAAGAAATCATTATCGCCAGAGCAGGCACACCTTGCGTCAGGCTTGTCCCTATCTTAACTACGCCTAGAAAGCCTGGCGCCTTAAAAGGAAAAGGTTATCTAACAGAGGCGTTTTTTGAACCATTAACAGAAGATGAGATTGGTAAATGGGAGTAAATTTTTATTTATTAGATACGCACGTGTTACTATGGTGGTTGTTTGACGATCCAAACTTATCAATACATGCGAAAAGTGCTATTACATCACCAGATTCAAGAATATTTATTAGTAGTGTAAGCGGTTGGGAAATTTCTATTAAGCATCACATAGGGAAGCTGCCTCATGTCGGCCACTTAGTAAAAGAGCTTCCACTTTATATCAGACGGGAACGTTTTGAAATACTGCCCCTTTCCTTTGAACATGCGATGGCTGCTGGTGCTTTAGTTAGCAAACACAAAGACCCGTTCGATCGTATGTTGATTGCTCAGGCGCGTGCAGAAGAATTAATATTAATTAGTAATGACAAGATTTTTAAAAAATATAAAATTCCTTTATTATGGTAAAATTTAACGTTCTGAGCGTTGAGTACGCTTAAGAAAAATGTAATTATTGATTATTTTTTTCGATGATTTTTTTTAATTCATCAATTGAATAATCAACATGCCAAAATCGCATGTAAATAATTCCAGGTATCATAAGAATTTTTATTTTTTTTGTTGCAGAAATAGTAGCTGTTCTTTTACTTTGCTGAATCACGCTTATATGCGCCACCAGCATCCAAGCTTTAGGATAAAAACGAATCTTATTCGTCTGCGAAAAACCCTCCAATCCATCGTCAAGCGGAATATAAACAAAATTGGATGGATCACCTTCATTAACCAAAACCTCGCCGGGTTTTAGTTCAATTATTTTTACATTTTGTAATGCCTGCTTAGGCGACAAGAATAATGCATAAACCGACTTAAGCCTTTCAGTAATAAATGCCTCAGACTCATCAGAGCTGCTGAGTATGTCTGGTGCCGACAAATAACGCTCTTTCTCTTGTTTAGCGGAATATTTAAATGGCGGAACATTTTGGATGAACTTTCTTGGCATATCTAAAAAAAACAGCTGCTCTTTAACAATTTCAGTAAATGGAGAATAATCGTATGAAGACTCCAGTAACAGAGTTATTTTTGCTTCGTTATTTTGCAACTTATATAGCTTTTCAAAACTAGCGGAAATATCCGAATAAAAATTTTCTATAACTAGAGCCGTGCTAAAACCAATTTGGTTATTAATTGAAGTGTCGTAAAAAATACTATGCTGAAAATTAATAAGCAATTTTCTGTCTGGAATAATTTCAACTTCGTCTATATTTGCTTGCCCAGTAATAATAGTGGAATTGCCACGAATGAGAAAATTTTGCGTATGGTACATAGATGAATAAAGAACATTTCCCATTTGAACATCAAAGAGGCGCTGATAATATCCAAATACTTTTTTGGAGCCACATAGCGTGTATATGTTTTTGATTAAATAAAAAATACATAGCGCTCCTAAAATAGCGCATTGATGATCAGCTTTACACTCACGCAACCATTGATAATTTAATTCTTGCGCATATTTACCAACATTTGGTAGTGCATTATAAAATATATCGTCAAAGTTTTTTGACGCTAATTTCATATCCGCATCAGCCATAATGAAAGGGAAAATAAGTAATTCGCGCAGCCAAGCATTTTTTTTGTTTGGCTGAGAAGAAGATATTAACGCATAAATGGCGGCAACTTCCTCAGGATGCTCCTTAATAACAAGATCCAGAATATCATCCATTTCATCGCTATAAAAAAAGCGCATGACATCATTCAAGGATAATTGTGATAACGGCTTTTTTGTCGTTAAATCCATGCAATTATGCAAGCAACAACACAGCTCTGAAAGCCATTGCAACTCATGTTGCTGCGAAGGCAATTGAATTGGCATGAAACATTTAAACCCTTTCGAGAATAGACTGCGATTTAAATCAATTAGCCTATGTAAATTAATAATGCCATTGTCCGCGTATCCCTCTATTCTTGAGATGGTATCTTCATCATTATTTTTAAGACTTGTCATCAGCAACTCGTCCCAGCCAGAGGAAACGTTCAAATCTTTGTAATGGCGATTTGCTATGTAATGTATGACATTGTCATTTAAAAATATTTTCATGTTATTCCAATTTTACCGATACAGATACAGGTTCGCCAGGATGTAGCATTTTGCTATTCGCTATATCCGCTTTAGCTTCCACTAAAAAAGTTAATTTGGTTTTCGCCTCTTCACTATAAATAACTGGTGGTGTGTATTCTGATTTCGGCGATATAAAAACGACATTTGCAGATATAGGATTCTTACAACTATCGCAGGTAACAACGACAGCCTGCCCTAATTGAATTTTTCCAATTTGCTTTTCCGGAACAAAAAATAATATTTTAATATCTTTTGGTGCCAGCAGAGATAAAACAGGCCTGCCCGACTCTACAAATTCACCTGGTCGATAAAACACGTCGAATACACTTGCATCGACACTGGAATATACTTCCTTACGCTCGGCAGACCATTCAGCAGACTGCAAATTAGCAACATCAATTTTTAAATTGGCCTGGGCGGCTTCAAGTTGCTTTTGGGCGGATTGATAATCGTTTTGCGTAATATCGATTTCTTCTTGATATGAAAACTTCCCAGCTCCTAATGTTTGGCGGCGTTCGAACTTATCTTTTGTGACTTTTACTAATGAATTGAGACGATCAATGTCGGCTTGCGCTGCATCAACTTTTGCTTTTGCTTCATCAAAACTTGCAGATTCAGGCAATAAATCTAGCGCAAATAAAACATCGCCTTTTTTAACCGCATCACCACGATCGACATACAAGTTTTCTAAAATTCCCGAAAAATTACTTGCCATATATCTAATATCGGCGTCGACATAACCTTGATATATACCATTGTCATTCTGCCAGCAACCCTGAAAGCTAGTGCAAAATAACATGAGCAATCCTAAAATAATGTTCTTCATTCACTAATCCATAGTTTGTTTAAATGCGAGTACTGCTATGCCTAGCATGGTAAAGAAAAATAAAATAATCGGCCATAATTCGGGGAAAATATTGCTCCATGCGTACCCTTTTAACATAATGCCCGACGTTATACGGATATAATGTGTCAAAGGAAGAGCATTGCCTAGCGCTCTTGCCCAAAACGGCATGCCGTAGAATGGAAATATAAATCCAGAGAGCAAAATACAGGGTAAAAAGAAAAATGCTGAGTACTGCTGCGATGCCACTTGGCTTCTTGAAATAGTCGAGATGGCAAGCCCCGTCATTAAGCTCGCGACAATGAAAGGAAACGAAGCAACGCACAGAGTAATCACACTACCCTCCATGGGCACATTAAATAACAATTTCGTTGCCATAAATACTGTCAAGAGTAAAAGAATATAACCAATAATAAGATAACTTAAAAATTTTCCTATCATAATTTCCACAGGTCGAATTTGACTATTTAGCAATGCCTCTAACGTACCTGATTCCCTTTCTTCAGAAATAGTAACGCAAGTTAACGATATCAAAGACAAAGTTAAGACAACCCCAATCAATCCAGGCACAATTGCATTCACGGCTTTAAGATCTGAATTATAGTTAGTCTGTATATCTACAATAAACGGCGACTGCTCAGGCGAATTAAGATAATTCAGTGACCCTGCGAATTGGCGCGAAAAAATCACGGGCACAAGATTTTGCAAAGCAAAAATGGCATTACCAGTTCCTCCAGGGACACTGCCATCGACTTGTAACAAAACATGCGGTTGATTACCGCGAACAAGATCTTGAGTAAAATGTGCAGGTATATTTAAAACAAAATTAACTTTCCCTTCCCGCAACAAGCGCTCGCCTTTGAGTTCCGTGTCTGGAAATTGATTAACGTTAAAATAGGATAAAGTCGAAATTCCTTGAATAAGCCGACGCGTAAACGGCCCGTTATCATAATTAATGACTGCCATTGGTAAATGTTTAGGAAAAACGTCAATGGCATAGCCAAAAATAATAATTTGAACGATAGGCAGAATAATAATAATGGATAATGTCCCAAGATCGCGGGTGATTTTAATAAATTCTTTAGTGGAAATACTTAATATTCTCGTCAAAGAAATATTAATCAAATCGCTTCTCCTGAACATCCGCAATTAAATTAATAAAAACATCTTCAAGCGTAGAGTCTACGCCTTGCCACTGATAATTAGCGTCGATAAAATAAGGACGCAAACTACTCAGTAATTTTGGCCTATTACTTCCAGAAATATGCAGGTTATATCCAAACGAAACAATTTGATCAATTCCGTCAAGCCTACTTAATTTTTTTGCCAATTCATTAATGTTTTTACCACTCACTACCCAAGTATTGAGATTGGCGTTTTGAATAATTTCTTTGATCGATCCTGCGGTAATAATATGCCCATAAGCAAGGTAAATAAGTCTGTGGCAACGTTCAGCTTCATCCATATAATGGGTGCTAACAAGAGCAGTAATGCCTCCTGCAGCAAGATCATTAATTGTTTCCCAAAATTCATGTCTTGCCGCGGGATCAACGCCTGCAGTGGGTTCATCGAGCAAAAGAAGTTTAGGCTGATGTACAAGCGATGCAGCAAGCGCTAATTTTTGTTTCCAGCCTCCCGATAACGTACCCGTAATCTGGTTTAAACGCTTACCTAATTTAAGACGATCAGCAATCTCGTTAATCTCTTTCGCAGGATTTTTTACTTTAAACGCATGCGCGACAAAATTAAGATTTTCTTTGATTGTAAGATAATCATATAAACTAAACTTTTGGGTCATATAGCCCACTTTTCCGCGTATGAGATGACTTTCCGTTAAGACGTTAAACCCAAGACATTCGCCTTCACCTTTATCCGGTTGTAATAATCCGCAGAGCATTCTAATCGTCGTTGTTTTTCCACTGCCATTAGGGCCTAAAAACCCGATAATTTCGCCTGGTTTTGCCGCAAGAGAAAAATCATATACAGCGACCTTTCCAAGAAAAGATTTTTGTAAATGCTTCACGTCAAATATGTATTGAGATGTATTCATTTTTCCTGATTTAAATTTCCTTCATGAGTGAACATTAACGACGAAAATTTCATTACCCGTGTAAACCAGAACAAACGTCTAGAAACCATACCTAACGCCGTAAGCAACATAATGACTTTCACTAATCTGCGATTAACTTTAATATGCTCTCGTGTTTTTAGATAATCGCTATCATCTAATTTTTGCAATGTGGCAAATCCTAGTAATAGCATAAATGCCCATGCGCCACTCATACCACGATCATTGATACTTAGCATATATTGCCAACCGTCTCTAAGTTGCTTTATTGCCCTCTGCCGCCAATACAAAACAATGGGTTCTAAAAGTTGCATGTTCATGCGAGCATCTTCAATTTTTATATTGAACTGGTCTAATTGTTGTTTTGGAAAATAACAACGACCTTCTTTAAAATCATCGGGAATATCGCGAAGAATATTCACGAGCTGTAATCCCTTGCCGCCAGAAATAGATAATTGATAGAGTTCTTCAGGATTTCTATGACTAAAATATTTCAGTTTTAACAAACTGAGTCGCGTCAAAAATTCCCCTACGTCTCCCGCAACTAAATAAGTGTATTTATCTAATTCTTCTATCGTTGCTAAACAGGTTATTTCGTTTGTCGACGCAAAAGTTTTAATATCAAAATCTATTCCTTTCTCTATCTTTTCAAGAACCCAGATTATTTCTCTCCGCGTTTCTTCATCGAATTGATACAGCGCTTCAAGAAGATGCTCAAAATGGATAAGCAACCCATTTTCTGGTGGCTGCAATGCATGCATTGCCTGTTCAAATTGTTGATTTTCCGGCAAATACAAACCTGTTTTTATCATCTGCATCAGGTGGTGTATCAACGATAATTTTTCTGCTGGCGAAATAATTAATTTATCTGCGATCGAATCTATTGCCCTAGCAAATAAATAAGCCAGGGAAATCGGTTTTTTTAAAGCCTGGGGAAATAATGGCACAACAAGATAAATAGAGCGGGCGGTTTTTTTTAGTAATTCATCCGTGATCTTATCATCGCTACTTTTCAGCATATCGTAATGAACCGTATGACAATATTTATTTAAATTATAACATGGTTTGCTCCTTCAAAGCAGGCTTCACTCCTATGTTATAATCTTAAATATATACTTTTTCGATAGGTTAATATGAACGATGTAAAAGAAAATGAATGCGTTCAACGACTTAATCACTCTTTTCAATTTTGCCGTGATCTTGCTTATAAAAGCTCTAGTAGTTTTTATGCGGGCATGGCACAAAGTCCGACCGATAAGCGCGATGCGATATTTTCGATTTATGCATGGCTACGCTTGATAGATGACATTGCAGATGACGAGGCTTTAAGTGCAGAGCAACGAGCCGCTAAACTGCGAAAATTTTCTGCTTATACGCAAGAGATCCTATGCAATTCATGCAAAAATAACTCAGAATCAAAAGAAAATTTTTGGCTGGCTTTTTATCATACGGTTCATCATTATCAAATTCCTTTAGAGTATTTTTCAGAAATGATAGCGGGACAAGAGCAAGATTTAATTAAACATGATTATAAAACTTTTGCTGAATTGTACGACTATTGTCACCATGTTGCCTCTACTGTTGGCTTGATGTGCATCCATATTTGGGGCTATGACAATGACCCCAAATCTAGGCAAATGGCTGAATGGTGCGGCATTGCATGTCAGTTGACCAATATATTGCGAGATATAAATAGCGATAGAAAATCACGGCATGTTTATTTGCCAGCCGAATTTGTCGGCAAAAAAGAGCTTACTTCGGATCAATTGGCCGATATTCCACATGATTTATTAATGCAAGGAATATCGACATTAATCAAAAAAACAGAATATTATTATCAAAACTCATTACAACTTTATCACGCCATCAATCCTGATAGCAGGTTAAGTTTTCTTTACATCATGTATAAGTACAAAACATTATTTGAAAAAATACGCCATCAACCTGAGGCAATTTTTAAGCCTATAAAAATTAAATTGAATATGCTGGAAATATTAAAATTATATTTTGTCGTCAATATGACAAGATTAAAATCGCGTTAAATATAATCTTCTCTTTTTTTATTAATGAGTTCTTTGAATAATATATTCAGATAAAGCTTTTAAATAAGTTATATTCATACCCGTTTTATCTAAATAATTTATTGCCTCATGATATAAGTCTTTTTCTCTTTGTTTTGCCCGAGTCATACCTACAAGTACCGGATAAACTGGTTTACCGAGATTTAAATCAGCTCCTTGCGTTTTGCCTAAAATTTCTGTTTTTGATAAAATGCCAATAATGTCGTCATGTATTTGAAAAGCTAATCCAATACGTTCACTAAACTTTTTTAAGTTAGATAGAATTTTTAGATCATTACAATTAGCAGCTAGTGCACCAAATAAGATACTTGCTTCCAATAAATGGCCCGTTTTTAACTTATAAATTTTTTCTAATTGTTTAAGAGAGATGTTGTGATTAACCGCTTGAATATCTAATTCTTGTCCACCCGCCATGCCTGACGAACCAATCGCTTGTGCGAGTAATCTAATCATTTTGAGTTCATTTTCATAAGAAATATAGTGAGTATCAAGTTTTGATAAAATTTCAAATCCTGAACTTTGTAGTGCATCCCCAGCAATAATCGCCGTTGCTTCTCCAAATACTTTATGACAAGTTGGTTTGCCTCTTCTTAAGTCATCATTATCTAACGCTGGTAAGTCATCATGAATAAGAGAATAAGCATGAATCATTTCAATCGCTACTGCTGCATCACTTAGAATTTTTTGATTAGCTCCTAAGGGTTCTCCGACTGCATAAATAAAAGCAGAACGTATCCGTTTTCCTCCGTTTAAAACGGCATAACGCATTGCTTGATGTAAAAGACGAGGTTCTTGTTGTGCAGAGGGCAATTTTCTATCCAGAGCTTTTGTTAAATGTCGTTGACATTTAGCTAAGTACTTTTCTATATCCATAATCACCTCGTTTTTCGCCCTGACATTTACATATCGATTTTAGTACATCCTTAATGATGCAGATTGTCTTGAAAAAATATAGGAGTTAACTGAGGAAGCAATTCTGTAGGTGGTGTTTCCTTCCACAGACTTAAAACGTACCCTCCTTCTCCAGCACCCGTGGGTTTCACAGCAATAGCTCCCATACGGTAGAGCTCATCAATATGATTATGTAAGGTTGGAGTGATTAAACCCCATTCTTGAAAGCAGTGATGTGCATGAAATAAAGCGTTTGCAAATATTGATAATCGATGATCAAGAGATTTCTTTGACTGTAGCGCCTCCTCAATTTGTAAAACACTATCTTGCATTTCTTGGTCTAAACGATTAGCTAATGCCCTGTGAGCTTTTCGAAAAGCCATCACTAAGTTCACAGCATGAGCAGTTTGTTTAGGTTGACCAGAATAGGAGAGATAGAGTCTGGGCTGCCAATCCGATTCAATACTATGTATATCGCCTGACAATTCGAAATGAGTGATTTGATCGAACATTGCACCGGCAATATCAAGGCCGCTACTATTACCGTGAAATATATTTTCCATTTTTTTTGCAAAAGAAAATATTTGATCTTCATTAATTAAACCTCGCCAAGCGAACAATCGAGCGATCACGACACAAAGCGCAGCGGAGAATCCTATTCCTCCCCCCATTGGGATATTATTCGTCAGTGAAATACGCCCGAAAATATGATGAATATCTTTTTTTAAGAACTTAACTCCTTCAAAAAGAGTTTCCCAAAAGAACAGAAGAAAAGTTTGCTCGTAGGGTAGATAGGAATGTTGATAATCAATATGGACCTCTCGATCTAAATCTTGGCATGATAGAGTGAGAGTTTTTAAATGTACTGGTAAGACCAATGCTGGGCAGCCTTTCAAAACTGCGTGTTCACCAGCCAAAATACATTTAGCATGCGCTGTAGTATTAAAACATGCTTTATTTTTCACCTTTTTTATCTCTTTAGCCCTATTATTATAAAGTATAGCATAGGTTAAATTTCATACAGGGATATATAAACAATATGCTTAACACACAATCAGTTGATTCCTAATCAATTTTTCCCGATAAAAAAAACAAAATCACCATAATGGGTGTGCCTTATAAGCTATAATAATGCATGATTTAAGAATATTGAGTGCGTATGAAAAAAAATGATTTATATTTTTTGCCCAGCAAAACATTTATTGTTGGAGAATATGCGGCTCTGAAAAAAGGCCCAAGTTTAATTCTTTGCACACAACCTTATTTTTGTCTGCATGTTACAGAAAACACTAATCTCCAGGCTGCTTCTTTAATAGGCATCCCTCCTAACAGCCCAGCGGGAAAATTGATTAAAGCCTATCCTGATTTTTATCGTAGATTTCAGCTTAAATTTGACGATCCTCATCAAAATATAGGAGGGTTTGGTGCTTCAAGTGCCCAATTTTTATCTTTACTACAATTGAAACTGCAATTAAAAAAAATTAACCAAGAAAAAATTACTGAAGTACTTAGAATCTATCGACAAGTTGGTTGGGATGGATGTGGCTTTCCACCTAGTGGTGCTGATGTAATTGCTCAATGGGTTGGCAATATTTGTTACTTCAATCCTAAAAACAATTCGATCAGTGCTTATTTGTGGAAATTCACTGACATCGAATTTTGTTTGATTCATACAGGTAATAAAATTAATACATACGAACATCTGAAATCATTAAATGATTTTTCAATTGATGAATTTGTGCCTTTAGTTGAGTTAGCAAAAAAATCAATACAAGACAGTGATAGTAAAAATTTTATTGATGCTATTAATGAATACGCTGATGTTTTAAATAAACATCATTTTGTTTGTACTGAAACTCAACTTTTATTAGATAAAATTAGAAAAATTACAGGCGTAATGGCTTGCAAAGGATGTGGCACACTTGGCTCTGACGTTATTTTAGTAATATTGGATAGGAGTCAAAAAAATCATTTTGTTCAATGGGCAAGTCAACAAAAATTAAATGTAATCACCATCGGAAAAAAATTAGGTACGGGCCTTATAAAGAAAACACGGTAATCAATATGTAGTATCTTTTTTTCTTAAAGAAGTTATTATTTCATTGATATCTTCACCTGTTATACTTTTTTTTGTGGCTAATCTCATCGCGAGTTTTTGTTTTACAATAGAATATTCTTGTTTGGATAAATCTAGATTAGATATCAAATTGTTAATATGTAAAAGCATATGACCCTGGACAATGCCACCTGTTACAAGTGCTCTTAACGCTGCCAAATTCTGGACTAACCCAACTGCTGCGACAATTTTTGCTAACTCAGCCGCTGCTTCAATACGTAATATTTTCAGGCAAATTTGTGCCGTAGGATGTAATCGCGTTACACCACCTACAATGCCCACATCAATAGGCGCTGTTAGCTCACCGTGTAGATTATTTCTATCCATATACCAATGTGTAATCGGTTTATATTGACCTGACTGAGCTGCATACGCATGGATACCCGCTTCTACTGCACGCCAATCATTTCCTGTCGCAATTAAGAGGCCATCTATAGCATTCATTACGCCCTTATTGCTCGTGGCTGCACGATAAGGATCTAACTCAGCAAACACTGATGCTTCTTCAATTGCCCCGCCTAAATCAGGATCAATATTTTTAATGATAATACTTGCACGAGTTAGTTTTGTATCTACTAAATTCGATAAAATACAAAGACCGACTTTTTCATGAGTCAATTTCTCAATGTGTATTTTTAAATACTCACTCATTTGATTGATCGTGTTAGCGCCCATTGCATCGCAAGTGTTAACTAACATATGAATAACAGCCATTTGCTGACCATCTTTTCTCATTAAACTTTTAACTTGTAAATCTTTGGCGCCACCACCGCGTAACGTCATTCTTGATGCCACATTATGATTTACTGAATTTAATAAATCATTTTTATTCAGTTCAATTATTTTCTTGAATGCATTATAATTCGTTACTTTTGGAATTTGTATTTGCCCGATACCAAGCCAACCTAGATTTTCTGTGACAATTTCTCCATTTTCACAAACCCATTTTGCAGTTTTACTTGCTGCAGCAATGATTGATGTTTCTTCCACTGCCATTGGAATAATATAATCTTTGCCATCGATAACATAATTAAGCGCAACTCCTAGCGGAATTTGAAAAAATCCGATGCAATTTTCGATTAAATTATTTGCAAGTTCTTTACTAACAAGATTTTTATTATTTAATTTTAAAAAATCTTCTTTAATAAAAATACCCGTCTCAATTAGACGTTTTATGCGATCTTTTGCAGACAATTTGGAGAACCCCATCAGTATGGTTTTAATTGAATTTTTATTTGATATATTCTTCATAAAATAGGTTCTATTAATGAATACTCTATAATTATAGTTTATATTTTGGAGCTAACGCTGACGGTTTTAAGGAAGTTAGGAATGGACAGTAAATACAGGCAGTTAACCGAGACCGTAGCATATATGGTTTAAGTCTCCGTTGACACAAAAAGCATCATGTCCCTATGATGAATTATTAGGGATGTTTCGAGGAGAGAATCATGACAAATCAAATTCAAGTATTTGTACGTGGAACGGATGGTAATTTGTGGCTTGAAACTGGACCCTTCGATGATCTTTCTTATACGATTGCGAATCGTGTACAAGTCGATGCGAATGTAAGCAATATTTTTTCTCAAGTGGGAGAAAATAGAGTTTGGCGCACAGCATTCCAAGCATTAAATGCAGCTGAAATTTATGTGCTTGGATCCGATAATAACTTATGGCTAGAACACGCACCATTTGGATCAGTTCCTCCTTCGCGTACACAAATCGATAGTAACGTTGACACTTTTCAAGCGATGGATTTGGGAAATGTTTATGTTCTTGGAACCGATGGTAACTTGTGGTTGGAAACAGCACCCTTTGGCAATGTTCCTCCCTCGCGCGTACAAGTTGATGGGAGTGTTCTTGCATTTCAAGCATTAGATTTAAATACAGTGTTTGTTCTTGGAACCGATGGTAACTTGTGGCTGGAAACGGCACCTTTTGGCAATGTTCCGCCCTCTCGCCAACAAGTCGATTCGAATGTCATTCAGTTTTGGGCAATGGATACAGGAACTGTCTATGTGTTGGGACGTGATCTTAATCTGTGGTATGAGACTGGGCCGTTTGGAAATGTGGATATCACCGTATCTAACCGTTCACAAATTGATGCGAATGTTAATGATTTCCAACCTCTAAGAGTATCAACAGAAGGAGGGTCATCGCCCAGCGGAAGTTCAGCGGATGTCCTATTTATACTTGGTCATGATTCTAATTTATGGGTAACCCAAGGACCATTTGAGGGTGTGGCAAATACAGTAAACAACCGTCAATTGATTGATGGCAATGTGATTGCATTTGGCGCAGCCGATCCATCAAATTTATTTGTTATTGGCGGTGACCAGAATCTGTGGTACGAATATGCACCCTTTGGATCACAAAATCGAAAGTTGGTCGATGCTAATGTAAACGCTTGTCAGCCGTTATTTCCAGCCCAATCACTCTTGGGAATGCAGCGACATCGATTTGTTCAAGCAAAGACATTGCAATATTTTCACAGCAAGTCTCCGACTCAAAAAGAACGTGTATAAAGTTATCATTACTGTAGCCAAGACGCGTTTTTGCGTCTTGGCTTCCCTTCTTATTCATGCAGAATTTGGTGCACAAAAAACACTGCACTAGAACCTTCTCCTACAGCTGAAGCGACGCGTTTAATATTGCCTGATCTGACATCCCCAGTGGCAAATACACCTGGTAAACTTGTCTCGAGAAAATAGGGAGAACGATCAAGCGGCCATTGAGATAACGTTAAATCTTCAAAGGATAGTTCAGGGCCAGTTTTAATAAATCCTTGCTTATCAAGAACAATACATTTTTTAAGCCAATCTGTATTAGGTGTTGCCCCAGTCATTAAAAAAACATGTCCAATGTTATGTTTCTCAATTTTTCCGGAGTGATTATCACGCCAATGTACTGTATGCAGTCGCTCAACTCCTTCTAATTTGATAATTTCTGTGTTCATATGCACCGTAATTTTTTTGCTTTCCTCAATACGACGAATAAGATAATTTGACATACTTTTCGCTAATTCATCAGAACGAACTAGCATGTGCACATGCTTAGCAGATTCTGATAGAAAAACAGCAGCTTGACCAGCTGAGTTACCTCCTCCGATAACAATTACTTCTTCACCTTCACAAATTTGTGCTTCGATAAACGTGGCACCGTAATAAATGCCTACACCTTCAAATTTTGATAAATTGTCAATTGAAAGTTTGCGATACTTTGCACCGGATGCAATAACGATTGTTTTCGTTTGTATTTCTTGATCGCTATCGGTCTGAATAGTGTAAGGTTTGCGCTTGCAATTTAAACTTTTTACTTTTTCAGCCATCATTATCTGAGCGCCAAATTTTTGAGCCTGAGTAAATGCTCTTCCTGCCAATTCTTGGCCCGAAATACCATTAGGAAAACCAAGATAATTTTCAATTCTTGAGCTTGATCCTGCTTGACCACCAGGCGCGTGTTCTTCTAACACCAAAATATCTAATCCTTCTGAGGCGCAGTAAACTGCAGTCGATAATCCAGAAGGTCCCGCACCAATGATAACGACGTCGTAAATATGGGTTGTTTCGATGGCTTCATTAAATCCAAGACATCGTGCCAGTTCTTGATTACTCGAATTGAATAATACAGATTCTCCCCGGCAAATAACGACAGGAATATTTGAGATATCAACCTTAAAATTCTCAAGCAACTCTTGAACTGCGTGATCATCTTCGACATCTACATAATAATAGGGATAACCATTGCGAGTCAGAAACTCTTTGATGCGAAGCGTATCGGATGAATGCTTTGATCCTACAATGACAACATCACTCACATTATTAGCGATTAAAGCGACCCTTCGTAAAATATAGGCGCGCATGAAAATTTCGCTCAATTCAGGATCTGTTTGAATCAGCTTTAATAAATCCTCTCGATTCACTTCTATGACTTCGCCAGGCTCACTCACTTTTAATTTTACAAAAGCATGTCGACCCGAAAGCAAGCTAAGTTCGCCAGTGAATTGTTTGTCGCGACAAACAGCGAATAATTTTTCAGTCTTACCTATTATGTGTAAAGCTTGGATTTCCCCATGCCTGACTATAAAGATGTGACGAAGGGGTTCTCCTACATTCAACAAAATTTCGTCCTTCTTAACAGGGCGTATTTTTCCATAGGGAACAATTTTTGCAATCTGTTCTTCAGTTAATATGGGAAAAATTTTATCGGGTATCACCCCGGGTATTGTTTGATTGTCGTCAGTCATTTTATTAGGCCTTGTACTCTCCAATAAGTCTCATTAATGAAAACGATGTAAGCAGACATGATTGTTTTCCCTCCGCCAACCTCCACCCAGCGCTCTAATCAGTTGCACACTTTCGACCTGACGTCTGGCGCTAATATTGATATTAGTAAGCTCAGTTTGTAGTGCAATATTTTGTGCTACTACGACATCAAGATAAGTAGTTAATCCTTCTTTATACCGATACAGGGCTTGGCTTAAAGCGCGATTAGCGGCATGGGTTGCCGACGTTTGGCTCCGATGCTCGCGATCTAACTGGTATATAGCGACAAGGCTATTTTCTACTTCTTGATAAGCAGAGAGTACTGTTTGACGATAAGCTGCCACGGTTTCGTTATATTGTGCATAAGCCTGATCGTTGAGAGCTCTAATTTTGCCGCCATCAAATATTGTTTGTGTGATAAGTGGCAGACTCCCGTTATTTAATAAGGCTGATGCTGCGGTTGGCCCTAACGACCAAATCCTGCTGGGGCTGCTCAAGAGATTAGAGAATATAGTGCTTTCAACACCCAATCCAGCCGAGAAATTGATAGCAGGAAAAAATGCTGCGCGCGTCACGCCTATATTGGAATTAGCAGCTTCAACGCGTAATTCTGCGGCTGCAATATCAGGTCTACGTTCTAATAAAGATGAAGGTAGATCCGTTGCAATCGTGACCAGCTTCGTCTTATATCGCACAGGTGGTAGTGTGAAGCTTGCTGGCAGCTGGCCTATTAAAATAGCAATGGCATGTTCTAATTGCGCGCGTTGCAAATGCATATCAGCGGCGGCGGTCTTTGCAGTGTCGAGCTGATTTTGTGCCTGATCAACATCAGCAACGGGAACGACACCGCCTTTGTGACGTCTACGAGTTAGATTAAGTGCCTTTTGATAAGCATTCACCGTTGCATCTAAAACCCGCTGCGCAGCATCATCACTACGTAAGGTAAAATAATTATTCGCCAATTCCGCATGTAAACTAAGAGAGATCGCGGCTAGATCGGCGGCACTCGCTTGTGCACTACTGCTTGCGGCAGCCACAGAATTTCGCACTCGTCCCCACACATCCACTTCATATTGAAGATTGAGGGCCAGTAAATTATCGCTATACAAGGAATGTTTTGGTTTATTGGCAGCATTACCCGACAATTGTTGACGATAAGAGTTTTCGATACCCAGTATTGTTGGGTAATAATCAGCGCGTGCCACATTGAGTTCGGCTCGCGCTGCTTCGTAACGTGCAAGCGCGACTTTTATATTCTGATTGGCAGCACTTACCTGTTCTTCAAGTTCATTGAGAACAGGGTCATCATACATTTGCCACCAGGGCCCATGTTCAAAAGCTACGTTTTCTGGTGTGGCTCGTGACCATTTAAAGTTTTCTTTGTATGAACTAGGAATGTCCATTTCCGGGCGGTGATAAGTTGGAGCGAGGGAGCAACCTGAAAAAGCAAATAGACAAAACACTATCCAAATTCGTTTCATGATGGTTGTATGTCCTTAGACATCGTATTGGTGGAGATGATGCGCACCTCCTGGCCATTCAAGAGTGAATCAGGTGGATTAAGAATAACGGATTCATTTGGTTTGACACCTGCAACCACTTCTACCGTATCGCCAAAATCATGGCCAATCGTAATAGATTTAAATATGACTTTGCTGTCTCCATCGATGGTGGCAACTTGCATACCTTCAGCTCGAAATATGAGTGTATTGACAGGGAGAATAACGGAGTCTTTAGCGGGTAATTTTAAATGTACTTCTGCATAACTCCCGGCTAATAATTCGTTTTCTGCATTGTCTACTTGCAGTTGTATTAGCAAGGTGCGTGTGCTGACATCAATGGCCTTGGCAGTTCCTATTAATTTAGCAGGGAAATTTTTTCTGGGATGTTGAGGTAAATGTAACTCCGCGGTAAGTCCAGGCATGATGTTATCTGAGAAATATTCAGGGACTCTTATGTAAACGCGTAAAGGATTCGATTGCACGATACGGAAAAGTGGCACGGTTCCACTCCCTGCATTAATCAACCTGCCTATGTCCGTTGTACGTGACATGATAACACCATCGAAAGGCGCGACGACACGTTCAAAACTGACTAAATCACGTAACCTGTCGCGATTGGCAAGCGTAGACATCACAATAGCAGCCGTTGCTTTTTCATTACTGACTTTTTCGTCAGTTTCTTGCTTGGATACGGAATCTGTTTTCCATAAATTTTGCCAACGTTTCGCCGTTGTCTCTGCCAAATAATGATTTGCTTCTGCTGTTTTAAGATCGGCTTCGGTCTGCCGCAACTGCGCATTCACTTCAGGCGTGGAAATTTCAGCAAGCAAATCACCCTTTTTAACATGGTCTCCAATATCCACTATCCAATTTACAACATAGCCATTGGTTCGCGCATAGATGGTCGTTTCATGCCATGCTTGTATGTTGCCTGGCAAGACAATTTCTACATTTTTTGGGCTTTGTGCCGCTTTGATAGTGGCAACACTGAGAATGGCTTGTTGCTGAGTGGCATAACGAAGTTTAATGTATTCTATGATACGAAGACTGATGCCTATCACAGCAAGTATTATTAGACATATAAGTGTGATCTTGACGCGATGCAGAAATTTCTTAGAGAAATGCGTATTCTTAGTGTCCATCATGCAGTTCCTTCAGTGTTCATATCATCTGACTGCTTTTCTTTGCGACCATGAATGAAACAAAAAACCGCAGGTACAAAAAACAAGGTGGCTATCGTTGCAAACATTAATCCGCCAATCACAGATCGTCCCAGAGGCGCATTTTGCTCGCCTCCTTCACCGAGACCCAGCGCCATGGGCAGCATGCCTATCATCATAGCAAATGCTGTCATCAATACGGGTCGCAATCGCGTATAAGCTGCATCAACCGCTGCGCTAATCACATCTTGTCCTTGCGATATATTTTGTCGAGCAAAACTGATTAATAAAATACTATTTGCTGTTGCAACCCCCATACACATTATTGCGCCAGTTAATGCCGGTACACTCAGTGTGGTATGCGTCAGGAATAACATCCAAACAATACCTGCGATACTGGCTGGTAAGGCTGTGATGATAATAAAAGGATCTAACCAGGATTGAAAATTCACAACGATTAACAAATAAATAAGTATGATAGCGAATCCTAACCCAGCATAGAGGCTTTTGAATGAGCTGACTTGTGTTTGTATCTGGCCACGCGTCATTACCGTTGAACCTTTAGGTAGATCATGTGCGGTATCAGTAATGATTTTTTTTATGTCACTTGCAACGCCACCCAGATCACGGTCTTGTACCGATGCAAAAATGTCTATGACAGGTTGTACGTTGTAATGTGATACCACAACGGCACTGCTGCTGCGTTTAATGGTGGATAAGGCACCTAATATCTGTAATTTCCTTCCCAAGCTGGTCATGGGCGTGTTTTGTAACGCTTGCAATGTATCTAATTTATATTGTGGCGTCTGTGTCACGATGGGATAGGATACGCCGTTCTTGGTGTCCAGCCAAAATGTGGGTGACGTTTGAAAGCTGCCAGAAAGGGAAATCAACATATTTGTCGCCACATCAAATTGAGTGAGACCTAATTCTTTTGCCAGTGTGCGGTCTACCGTGACATTCAATTGAGGATAATTATAAGCTTGATGAATATTCGCATCGACTATGCCAGGTATATGTTTAACGCGCTCTAGCAGTGTGGCGGCATAATGGCGATTTAGTTCTGCTTTTAAACCTGTTACTTGTAAATCAATGGGTGCTGGTAAACCAAAATTGAGAATTTGACTCACCATATCAGCAGGCAGAAAAGCAAACGTAATGCCAGGTAATGTTCGTGGCAGGACTTTTCTCAATTCACGTACATAATCTGCTGTGGCATGGTGACTCGTTTTAAGTGAGATTAAAATATCCGCATCTGCGGGGCCGACAGGCGCTGAATTACTGTAAGAAAGATTAATGCCGCTAACAGGTAATCCTATGTTGTCAACCATGCTATCAATTTCATTGGCTGGAATGACGCGTCGAATAATGGCCTCTGTTTCGGAGCAAACCTTAGCTGTTTCCTCCACGCGTGTACCTGTTGATGTGTGCAAGTGTAATTTGATCTGTCCCGCATCAACACTAGGGAAAAAATCAGAACCTAGCCACGGTGCCAGTATCAATAGCGATATCAATAAAAATGCCAGAAAACTTAATATAAAAGGAATTTTTTGTGCGATGACAATTTCAAGTAAATAACGGTAATTTAAGCGCATTCTTTCAAAGCCGGATTCAAACGCATGTTGCAAGCGAACCAGCGGATTATGTGTGGGTGTGTCCTCTTGCTGTTCTGTCTTACGTTGATGCAACCAATATTTCGCGAGTGTTGCCACTAAGGTACGTGATAATACATAAGAAGCTAGCATGGCAAAAATGACGGCTTCAGCTAATGGGACAAAGAGATAATAGGCAACGCCATATAAAAAGAACATGGGAACAAACACAATGCAAATGCATAAGGTTGATACGAGCGCGGGAACGGCGACTTGTGCTGCACCGTCGAGAATAGCCGTTTCTACTTCTTTCCCCTGCTCAAGATTCCAATTAATATTTTCTATAGCGACAGTGGCATCGTCTACGAGTATACCCACAGCGAGTGCGAGACCCCCTAATGTCATAATATTAATAGTTTGACCAAGCGCTGAGAAAGCAATAATCGAGGTGAGTATAGAAAGCGGAATGGAAATGGTAATAATGACCGTACTGCGCCAACTGCCGACAAACAATAAAATCATGAGACCGGTGAGTATGGCGGCGATCACACCTTCTCGTATTACATCATTAATAGCAGCTTCAACAAACAGTGATTGATCGCCAAACATTTTTAGATTCAAGGCTGGCGGCATGCTATCCAAAATTTTCGGCATTAATGCCTTAATTTGATGAATGATGTCTAATGTTGATGCGCCTCCCGTTTTTTGTATAGACATCAGCACGGCTCGTGTTCCATTCATATTCACGATATTTGTTTGCGGAGGATAACCGTCTCGCACATGAGCCACGTCGCGAACATAGATAACAGTGCCCTTTTCTGATCGTATAGGCAGATCATTCAATTTATCGGCAATAATAGGACTGGCGTTGAGTTTGACAAAGTACTCATATTGGCCGATTTTTTGTGTTCCCGCTGGCAAGATAAGATTCTGGTTGCCGATGGCCGTATTAACATCTTGAGCCGAGACACTATAAGCCTGCATAGCCTGAGGGTTAAGATCAACCTGGATTTGACGTACCTTACCACCATAAGGATAGGGCAACGCCGCACCTTCAACGACTGCCAGTTGGGTGCGTATAAAGTTGTTACCTAAATCATTCAATTCTTGTTCAGATAGCGTTGCGCTAGAAAGTACAAGTTGCAGGATGGGGACCGTTGAAGCGTTATAAGAGAGGATCAGTGGCGGCAGCGTACCGGGTGGTAGATTGCGAAGCAGGGTCTGAGAAATTGCTGTGACCTGACTTAGCGCAAACGATATATTGACGGCGGGATGAAAAAACACTTTAACAACGCTGACCCCAATAAGTGATTGTGACTCTATGTGTTCGATATCGTTAACGGTGGTTGGTAAGGCGCGTTCAAAACTGCTGGTGATGCGCCCTGCCATTTCATCAGGTAGCAATCCTGTATAGCTCCAAATCACACTGACGACGGGTATATTGATGTTAGGAAAAATATCTTTGGGCGTGCGTAAAATGGTTAATGGCCCGAGAATAAGCAATAAGAGTGCTAATACAACGAATGTATAAGGCCTTGTCAGTGCGATACGTACTATCCACATAATGACTCAGACCCGAGTGTAAGATTCATCTTAGCCATACTTCCTTATACAACTAATTCAGGCCATCTTACCATATTGTGACTATGAACACCCTTATCGTCAATTAACCTACGCGCGGCAGTATGATCCCTGATTTCGCTGCGCTGCATCCGGGCTACATCTTAAGCTTAAATATGTAGCCCGGATGGACCCCGCGTTTTTTGTGGGGGTAATCCGGGAACAACAAAGTTAATATTGATCGTTACTTCATGTTTCGATATTCACAAGACACGTTTATGCTTGGATTTTCAGAAAATATATTAGCAATGGTTAATTTGCCAAAGCTATCAGCCCATTGACCTTCAAATGATTCATGAGCTTTTAATACAATCGGTAACTGAGCTTTATACTTTACATCTTTATGTTCCCATCGGATCATATCCATTGCGTCTCCTGACTTCTTACAAACAAGCGTTTGAGTATCATCTCTAAAATCGTATTTAACATAAATTTTTTGACCACCGTTGAGAGCTACATTATAGAAAGGCACTTGGTAAGTAGGTGTGGGGTTGACATTGTCTTTTGCATAGACGAAGTTGGTTAATGACATGGCCACCGATAAAATGGCTGCATATTTCAGTAATCGCATAAAGTTATTCCTTAATAAATTAGTAAAAAATTTGATTAATCGATTGATTAAAATCAGCACTGCGATATTACTTATACAATGCCTGTGTTTCAATAACTAAAGCATTGATTAATTCACTTGCCGTAGTATTTCTACATAACTGCGCAGATTGCCCTGCCCATATTGACATAAAATCAATATTATTTTGTTCTTTTGCTTTTTTCCGCATGGCAATTGTTAATGCATTTTGGATGGGATAATCGAGAATAGTTGTTTTCTTACCCATGCGATCAATAAATTTATTGCGTATCCCGCGCGCTAATTTTCCAGAAAAAGCACGTGTTAGCACGGTATTGTCCTCTCGTTGTGCCAATAAAGTTTTTTTATAAATATCGGGTATCCCTGCTTCAGAACAAGTTAAAAATGCAGTTCCCATTTGCACACCAGCTGCCCCTAAATCAAGCGATGCAGCAATTCCGCGTCCATTCATAATCCCGCCAGATGCAATAATCGGAATTTTTATTTGCGTTACAAGTTGTGGTATTAAATTAATTAAGCCAATCAATGCATCTTCGGCTTTACCTAAAAAAGTACCTCGGTGTCCCCCTGCTTCGCTACTTTGGGCAACAATAAAGTGACTACCATTTTCTTCAAGCATGCGGGCTTCGGCTAGTGTGGTTGCGGTACCGATTAAAATGGTATGATTCGTTTGCAGTTGTGATATCCATGCTGAATCCAGCATGCCAAATGTATAACTAAAAACAGGAACTTTTTCTTCGATAATAATATTTATTTGTTCTGCAAAAGATTGTGCATAAGGTTCTGAGATTGGTGCAATTTCTATATTTAATTCAATACAGGATTGCTTGATATCATCACAGGCATGTTGCATTTGGTTCGCTGTTGCCTGACCTGTTTCAGGGATAAAAAGATTCACTGCAAAAGGTTTATCAGTTAATTCACGAATTTTCCTGATGGCTTGTTTAATTTCCGCCGGTGCCATATACCCTGCACCCAACGAGCCTAAACCACCTGCGTTAGATACGGCAGCAACTAATTCTGGTGTTGTGGCACCACCTGCCATCGGCGCTTGAATGATTGGCAATTGAATGCCAACTATTTTAGTCAAACTTGTCATTTTCCACATGTTAGTATGCTCTTATCATTACTTCCTTGGGTATAGAAAAACTCAATTATTTTCTAACTCTCATTTTACTAAATCGCTAACGGCCAATATATGTTTGGAAAAGTTAATATATACCATATGGTTTTTAAAAAATGGCTCGCCAATTACTCCATCTACTGGCAATCCTTGCAGCGAAGTAATATAGAAAGTCATTTTATTAAAACGAGACGTGTTTTTCGTAAGATTAGCTGTTATCTCTTTGCAATGATTTACATCCATACCTAAAATGTCTGCAATATTTTTTGAGCAAGTTCTTATATCGCCCGATATTTTTGAAATAGGTTTGATTAAATTAAATTGTACCCCCGTATCCAAAAGTAGCTTTATTTGCTTATTTCCAAATTTAACGTCTGTTACTATATTGCCATTCATTGTAAAAGGAATTTTTTGCCATGAATCAATATTGTAATGAGATGGATAATTATTCCCTTTTATTAAAATAAGTTTCCTATTTTTATAATCAATTATCATATTAAATTTTGTCACCATACTCAGCCCAATGACCCCATTTTTGACATCTTCTGGTGCCTCTCCTCGGCTGCCCCATGGGAACGGATGATTTTCAATGCCTTTCATATTGTTTATTTTAAGATTAGCAATCTGCACTTCAGGTAGTATAAATTCTTGTAAAACAGCCTCTCTCCCTTGGGAACCTCTCACAGTGCGGACATGTCCTGTATATTTTACTTGCTTGAGATTTTTTAAAATATTTGGACTTAAGGAAATCTCTATATTTGCGGCACCAAGATCAAATTGCAAAGGTATTTTTATTTTTTCAACGGTAACAAAAATGGTTGGAGACCAACTTTTAAAAATTAATGGCACAATGATGTTATTTTCATTTATTTGTTGTCTTGCCTGTGCACATCCTAAAAAGAAAACAAGAATGAAACGCATAAAACTTAACATGCCTACTTATCCTCTGATAGCTTTTCATTATCAAATTTCTTTTGGTTTTAAATACCTTAAACATTTTAATAATTGTATCGCAATTTTCTGAGTACTGGTTATTTTAGGCCAATTGTCTATATTTCCCAATTGCCTAACTCCTTATGCGTGACTATATTTTGCTCAATTCTGCACTTCAAGTGCGTGATAGCTAAATTAGA
Organism: Gammaproteobacteria bacterium; assembly: GCA_013288125.1. Lineage (GTDB taxonomy): Bacteria > Pseudomonadota > Gammaproteobacteria > DSM-16500 > DSM-16500 > Aquicella. The sequence continues at coordinate 25,997 of JABDCN010000009.1, read as the reverse complement.
TAAGTTATAATGGTAATAGCCAACAGGAGTAATGAAATTTGAACAAGGATGAAAAATCAGAAAATGTTCTTAATGACACGCACATTGTTACGCAAGTGCCAGATTTAGGAATTAAGAAGACTATATCGGCAGAGAAATTAAGAATATTGTATCAACTTTTATTGATAAGTATGCCAGCTAATTTTTTATGTGCTACTGTCGTATTTATAAGCCTATTTCTCTCTACGCATACTAATTTAGTTGTATATTGGTATGTGATAGTAATCATTACTTCTCTATTTAGAATCCTATCTTTTTTTTATTATCGCCATCAACCTAAAAAATATTTATTGCAATATTCTACTTATATTCTTGGCGTAGTCATTACAGCCGCTCTTTGGGGATTTGCTGCATCATACCTCATGCCTAAGGAAGATTTAATAGAGCAAATGATTATTATTGTCATTATTGCAGGCATGACATCAGGTGGCGTGCAAACATTACAAGCAAGCAGATTAGCAAGCTTTCTTCACGTGATTGTAGTTATTTTTCCACTCTGTATTTGGCTTTTTTTACAGAATGGTACTGCATATTTTATTTTAGGCGTTGCAGTGACAATTTATTTATTCTCTATGCTGATTATATCGAGACGCGGAAATAAGATGTTAGAACAATCTCTTTCATTACGTTATAAAAACATAGGCTTAATTAAAAATTTATCGATCACGAATAGTAAATTATTAAAATCGTATCATTCTATAGAGGAGAAAGAATCGGAATTACAAAACATACAAGAAAATGCGCCTTTAGGTATGGCGGTCATATCCCCAGATGGAGAGTGGATACAAGTAAACAATGTCTTATGTGAAATTACCGGCTATAAAAAGACTGAATTTAATAAATTACATCTAAAAAATATTATTCATTCGGATGATTGGATAGTCGAGTTGGATAACATAAACAAAATGAAACAAGGTGTCATCACATCGTGTCAATCTGAAATGCGTTTAATTCAAAAAAACGGACAATATATCTGGGTATTAGTAAGTCAATCATTAATGAATGATGACAAAGGCAAACCACTTTATTTTATTATTCAAATACAAGATATCGACGAAAGGAAAAAAAATGAATTGATAGTAATTGAATTAAACGAAAGAACACAATCAATGTTGACTAATCTCCAGAAACGCGATCATGACCTGGGTGTCATCAGTAAAATGAATGAAATGCTGCAAATATGCCAAGAATTAAATGAAGCATATTCAATAATAAATCATACTGCAGTGGAATTATTTCCTTCCCTAAGCGGTGGGCTAATAAAATTAGACGCTGCAACCCAAAACTTGGAAACGATTAAGCAATGGGGAGAGCAACTAATCATAAAAAAATATTTCATGGCCAAAGATTGCTGGGCATTACGTGAAGAACATCCTTATATTATTGATGTCCCTAAAAAAGACTTGATTTGCAGCCACTTTGAAACATTGCCCCGTGGTGGATATCTCTGCTTGCCTCAGATTACCCAAATAGGGACCATTGGGATGCTAGTTTTAATTGCGCCTACCGGCAGCAGTATTACGCCTTATCAACAGCAAATTTCCATCGCCTTCAATGATATTATCAGGCTGTCCTTAGCTAATATTCAATTTAGGGAAATTTTAAATGAACAATCTATTCATGATTCATTAACTAAATTATTCAATCGCCGTTATCTCGATGCAACACTACCACGTGACCTGTCGCGTGTTATGCGTGAAAAGAAGCATCTTTGTGTCGGCATGCTTGATATCGATTTTTTTAAACGGTTCAATGATACGAGCGGACATGAGGCGGGAGATGAAGTGCTAAAAACAATAGGAAAATTATTAAACGATGGTTTTCGAGGAAGTGACATCGCTTGCCGCTTTGGCGGAGAGGAATTTATTTTAGTTTTAATCAATTCAGATTTAAAATCTGCTCTGCCAAGATTAGAGGAAATTCGTGAAAAAATAAAAAACGTTCGTCTGTTTTTTAGAGAGACTCCTCTGCCACAAATCACCATATCGATTGGCGTTGCTGAGGCACCTGTTCATGGCAAGACAAGTGAAGATATTATACGGGCTGCTGATCGAGCTTTATATCAGGCCAAACATGCTGGCAGAGACCGAGTAGAGATTTTTGACAGTAAAATTGCTAATATTCAAGATTGACGTATAAAAGTATTGAGCTGAGTGTCTAAATGGTTAAATTGACAAAAAATCTTGCCTTGTTAAATCCCCATCTTGAAGCTTTTATGGCCGTTGCCAAACATAAGACGGTGCATAGTGGCGCGCGTGCTATTCATATCTCACAAACAGCCATGACGCAGCGTATTCATATCCTGGAACAAAAACTGAAAATAACTTTATTTGTGCGAACCCGACTTGGCATGCAGCTTACCTCTGAAGGCGAGAAATTATTACGCTATTGCCATACGGTTGCTGATTTTAGTCATGAAACATTGATGGAAATGATGAATGCTGGAATGGAATCGATCCAGCGAGTTAAAATATCTGGCCCTTCGAGTATCATGATCTCGCGTATTATTCCATGCGGCATGCTTATCATGAAGCAGTTCCCACAGTTGTATATTACGTTTGATGTCAATGATACTAATGATACGATTGCGGCATTACGTACCGGTTTCAGTCAGTTTTCTATTCTCAAACCGGAGCAAGTAACACGCGATATGGAGTCAAAAGCATTGGCTCCAGAAAAATACTTACTTGTTTGTGCTAGCAAATGGAAGGGTCGAAAGCTTAACGATATTCTTCAATCGGAACGCATCATTGATTTTGATGAATCCGATCAAATGACAGTGAATTATCTCAAACAATTTGATTTACTGAAACACGCGCAAACTGACCGCTTATTTGTTAATAGAACCGAATCATTATCTAAAATGTTAATTGAAGGTTATGGTTATGGTGTCCTTACCAAAGAATTTAGTAAATCTTTGCTTGAAAATGGTGATTTAATAACGCTGAACGCCGGAAAAACGTTTGATAATTTTTTAATGCTGGCCTGGTATGCACGTCCAGAACTTCCTAACTATTTTTCAGCGCTAATTAATACGATTATATAGATCTTTATCACCACAGCTGGTTGCTTAATTTTTTAGAAAGCAACTAATCGTTCACGTATACTTTATCAAGGGAATATTAGTTATGAAGATTGTCTTACTCATCGGGTCATCAACGTCAGGCAAGTCAACTTTATGTGCGGAACTAAAAGAAAAACATCAATGGAATATCTTGAGTTTTGATGAGGTCGCTAAACGTGTAAGAAAACCAGCTTTTTTAGAGCTTTTTAAAGAACTTAGTCTATTAATGACGGATAATGAAATATATCAATTATGTCAAAATAATATCTTGACGATATCAAATGGGGAACATTGCATTGATGCTCATAAATTTACTGATACGTCTCTTCCTGACTTAGAGGATATTCTAAAAAAAACCGGCTTTGACGAATACCAAACCGTCTTGCTTTCGGAGAATATGCGATCTATCGTAAGTTCATATGTTTCATACGACCAAATTATGGATGAATTATTTATCAATGTGTTTGAGCAATTTGATGATGAATCCTCAGTGGTACTCGATGTTATACCCGATAGATTTGGGAATGCTAATAGCTTAATGCAAAAATTTGCAAAATATTGTCAAAAATACCGGGAATCTCATCTAGATTTAAATGCATTGACTGCTTTGGTGTATTGTCCACCAGTCACGTTAAGTGAGAGGATTAAAAAAAGAAACAATGATGCCATTATTAAAAACACTCCTCACGAGGTAAGGAAAGGCTTATTTCCATTTCAACAATTTGCTAGCTTAATCACTGTATGTAACAATCAAGCTTCTGCACAAGCTGAATTGGGATGCTTTGCTAAACAAGAATTAAAAGAGATCGTTTCTACACATTCGCTTATCGAATCAAAAGATGTTTCTCCTGGATCTAACGAAAAGGTAAAATCAAGTGAATATCAGCATCTAAAAAAGAAATTTGGATTTTTTAAACATCAAAAACAAGGTAACTTATCTATCTCTGAAGGATTACGTTTTGATATAACTATTAGCACAGAAACAGAAAGTCCATCAGTATTAGCTGAAAAACTACTCTCTCAAGTAGTATCTAATGCTCAATCAAAATATAGTCTAGGATAAAATAAAGTAAGCCGAATGCGACTGATAAACAGGTAAGATGCGATTTTCATTACTCAGATTAAGCACTTTTGGAGATACTTCTGCAAGACCCGTTTTAGAAAGCAACTAATCGTTGCAGTCGATGTAAGATTAAATGGATTTCGGCAGAGGTCAACTGAGCAAGTCTTGGAAAAATAATTCTTCTAACACTGATGGAGCGGCAATGCTCGACTAATGCATTATCCATTCTTTATATTATAATTAATATATAATTTAATATGAGAAATGATATGACAATCTTATTAATCAGGCTGCCCGATACACTAGCAAAAGCTAGTCAGGAGGCAGCTAGCAAAATGGGCATATCTCGTACTGAATTTATTCGGCAAGCCGTTGCGCATGAACTCAAGAATTTTCAGGAAACGCTTGAGGAAAAAGCAATGGTGGCTAGTATGATGGCGATGAAGGAATCTAAAGCCTATCGCAAGGAAACTGATGATATTACAGAAAGATTTAGTACAGATTTGCCAGAGGATAAAAATGAATGGTGGCACAAGAAGAAATCTTGACGTGTGGCGGTATCTACCGTGATTCTAAACGGGTCCTGCGGAAGAACCCCAAAGGTGCTTAATCTGAATTAAGCACCTAAAGGTAAAACTCTTCTTCCATTAAATCTTAAGTTTTGCTCGAATTTTCTCATCTTGATATAAGCGGGTACCTTCAATACTTTCTAGCAAAGTGATTTTGCCTTGATCAACAAAGAAAGACGAATGATTATCCCAACAGTTGATCGCATGCTTGCGAGTATCTTTTTTTAATGTTTGTTTAGAACCCTGATATTTTTGACTGTTCTCTTCGAATTGCCGGGCAAATGTTTGTGCTGATTTAAAAAATATAAATGTTGTTTTACCAGCGTCATCTTTTTGTTCATAAACATTAAAACCACCCGATGTTTTCATCATTTTTCTAGCTTCATTCCAATTTGAAAAAATATGATTACCTAGCGAATATTTTTCGACTGACGTTATTTCAGAGAAATGGCTAGACAACATACTAATGATGTAAGCGATGACTTCGTATGGTAATTGTTTAAAATAAGACTTGGATTTATTATTAAAGAAATCATCCGCTAAAATAAGTAGTGCATTTAGATATTGGCTTCGCTCTTGATGGATATCTCGCCTTGATTGATATTTTATTTCCAGTCTCAAAGAGGAAATGTTGATATGAGTGATAACATAATTAATATTTTCTATCTCATGATCGGGTATACCACGCGCTGCAAGATATTTTTTTATGTCAGGGTATTTTTTATAAATATTCTTTAATAATTTTTCACCTAACGTACTATCTATATCGTTTTTAGAATATTGTATCAGTGCCAATGCGCTATCTATGTCAGCTTTGTTCAACTTATTTTTTGACATGAGTATTTGTAATGCGGTTAGACCCGTATCATCTTGTGCATCGGGGTCAACACCAAAATGAAGTATTATAGGTATATAGCGTGATCTGGATTCTGCAGCAACATGTAATAATGTTTTATTATCTTGATTTGCGACTCTTGGGTCAGCACCATTCATGACCATAAGAATGGCATGTTTAAGATTAAATTTTTCATTATCCATAAGAGCTTTTAGTTCATCTGCTCTCCAGATATCTCCATTATTAGCTTTTGCACCACGCCTAATTAATTCAGGTATGAGTTTAGGTTTAGATTTTGCTGCACATAACAAAAGTGTTTGGCGATAGAAATTTTGCGCATTGGGATCGGCTCCATGACGAACAAGCTTCATTGCATATTTAAAATCAAATCCTTGTTGATTTTCTATCAAAAGACTAAGTGGCGTATAGTCCCACTCAGCCTTCAAGTTATTTTCTGATTTCACTTTTAATTTTACTTTAATATTTGGATTCACGCCTGCTTCAAGTAGTTTAGGTATATATCGTTGTCTTAATACTGCAGCTTCGTGCAATAATGTTTCACCGTTTTTATTTGTGGTGTTTGGATCGGCGCCCTGCTTGATAAATCCAAGAGACTTACCAAAATAAGTGCCAACGTGCGTTAAAGGACGTCCACGAGAATTAGTGTACCATCGTAGTGCATTATGACCCGACGTATCTTTGATACTTGCCTTAGCACCCATCCCGAGAAGCTCGTGTATCCCATAAAATGGAGGATCATTTAATTTAGTACCTTCAGCGCGAGCAACATAATGCAAAAGCGTCCTACCTTTATATCCTCTAGCATTAATATCTGCACCCGTTCGTGCAAGAAGCATCGCAACGTCACCATATTCCGTCATGGAAAATTTTTTCTTCTGCAAAAGAATTTGCAAAGCATCCCTTCCCGATTTATCTTTAATTTTTACATCTGCTCCAAGACTGAGTAGATAGGGAATACGAACAGGATTATCCTCTGCACAAATGTGTAATGCTGTTTTCCCCTGCTTTGTTAATGGAAGCGCTAATATTTTCTTCGCATCAATAGTAGAAAGAAAAAGTGCGAGTTCTTCGTCATTGCCTGTTTTTAATAATTTAATAAAATCTTTTTTATCATTTTGATGCGACTTCATAACAATTTACCTCGTTACAGATAAGCATAAATGATGCTTCTGAGATTTAAAAATATACATATTGGCATGCCGCCACGTTCCCTTTCGCCGCGGGATAATCAAGTCAATTCATCTTTATTTTTAGCCTGATTCAGCTTGTCACAAGAGGTCCAAACCCTGTTTTTACATCTACGGTCCTTTGTACAGAAGCCGAAAACGGTACGATTGTAATTTCAGCGGTCATTCCAACCGTAGCTTTATTCAGATGGCCTGTTATGCCATGAAATTGTTTATCAGCTAATGCGGCATGGGCATGAGTATAGTAGTTGTTTCCATTGGCAGAAATATTACCATTTATACTCACCAACTCATAATAGCCAGACAATGTTGTTAACTTAGGTTTATCCTTTGGATTGCTAGTGAAATAAGCAAGAGTAGGATTATGCACTTGTCCCAACCCACTGATAGAAGCACCTTTTAATTTAGCTGCTTTGGCGCACTGACTAATGCTTTCAAGTAAATCATCGCCACTGTTTAAGACCAAAATAAATGGCTGAGCTGTATTAGCCATTTTACTGCAATAACCACTGTTTACGACGGCAGAAGCGGTGTTTTCTAGTGCTTCTGCCGCTGGGGCTGTGAAAATTGATGCGCTTAGAGCGAGGATGGTTGTTAAAACGTTTTTTATCATGATAGACCCCAGTTGTGTGAAACAATTTTATACTACAGATGCAAATAACCTCTCAATTTTTGCCTGGATATGGTAATTGAAGTGGTTAAAAATTCAAAATTAAATATAGCGATTGGTATTCTGAATCAATATATTCAAATAATGCATTATTCAACATCCGTTGATCATGTGATTGCTGTAGCGGCGAAAGTAAAAACTGAGCAAGATAAACCCCTCATTTATGCGGCGGTTAATTGTTATTATGAAGATATACTCAATCTTACTTATATTAGTCTCTAGTAGTGGATAATTTTTTCTTTAAAAAGTGATAATACTCGTTAAAGACGCTTACAACCTGGCGCGGATTTTCAATCCATGGAAAATGTCCCGCATTTTTAATATATCGAAACTTAATATTTTTTCTTTGAAATTTTTTGGATTCTGCAAAAATACGCGGCGAAATAAGTTGATCTTTCTCACCTGCCAATATCAGCGTAGGAATTGATTTAGGAATCCATTTTGCTTTATACCTTGGATCAAAATGTTTTCCTGACCATTCACATGTTTTGTAATTAAAAGGTAACGATTTTAAAAGCGTTATTCCTCTACGAAGACCTTTCTTGGTAAATGAATACGGTGCCGAAGCAATAGTGAGTTTTTTTAAAAGATCATTAGTCGGTTTTTTTAAATAGCTTGTTTGTAATTGTTTGATGTCTTTTATTGGATGGTTATTAACATGTTGCAAAAAACTCTTTTGCCAGGATGCATCAGGTGCTGAATCCATTAAAACGAGTCCCACAAGTGTTTTACTCAGTGCAGGCGTGGAAAGAGCATACATTCCGCCAGTTGAATGTGCTACTAAAATAACATTGGGTAACGCATTAACCGCCTCAATGAGTGCCTCAGACCAATGTGAAAAAAATTTCTCATCATTTGTTGTGATATTTGCGCCATCACCCGGCAAATCCAGATGCCAAATGGTGCCTGGCAATTTTAAAATTTTTGTCAGCCCGTTTAACGACTCGGATCCCAATCCTGGACCACCCGGAAGAAAGAGCCAATGGTAGTTAGCACCCGGGGTACTACGTATCAATTGCAAGCGAGCTTTCAAACTTGTCCATAAATAATTTTTTTTCATCATGCTTGCTCTTATCTGTCTGATTGATTTATTTCCTGTGCGATGCGTAAACCAACTAATTGTGAAATCCAGACAGCCAGATAAATTTGTCCGCAGACAGCTTCCAGCCACGCAAATGTTCTGGCTATATTGGTGAGCGGCAAAATATCACCAAAGCCGAGCGTTGTCAGGGTTGTGAAGTTGAAATAAAAAAAATGCTGCGTTCTATCATGTATGGAACCGATTAACATACTGGCCGGAAAAGAAGTTGGTTCAATGACATTAATCACTAAATAAAAAAAAGTCCAGGTAAAGCCAATTAAAAAATACCCGCAAATGGCGCCAAACAAGGAGTCAACCGTAATTCGTTTGTGCCGAATAATGTGATAAATAACGGCATAGGTAATGATGGACAGGAAAATGGCACAAAGCAGATACAAAATTGAGAATAAAAATTCATCCTGTCTATAAAAAATGACGGTGAAATGCAGTCCGAGTATGGCTAGCGCCAAGACTGTGACGAGAAAAAATATTCCGTTGATTTTTACAAAAGGATAAATACTCACCGCAATAAACCAGGCTAGAAAAAATGTATTGATAAAGTTAGTCGTTTTATTGCCTGATAATAATGCTGTGCCAATGAAGTAGATGATAAGTGAACTCAATAAATAAAAAAAACGGCTTTGTAAAAGATGTTTCTTTTTCTGATCGTCAGTTGTGTTCCATTTTAAATCAAACATGTCATCCTTCCTACAAACGCCGCACTAATTGGGATGTTGGAGATGAAAGAGTGGCATATTTATGCTCTCCATTTTGTAAAAAAGCCTCAGCGTTTTTTAAACGCTGAGGCTTTTTTTATCGACTTTCATTAACCTGGTGATGAAACATTAAATGCATTAGATGACGCTAATCCACATGGATTACTTGCTGTTACTACAACACTATAAACATTTTCAGTGAATATTGAGCCAGTTATTACCCCTGTGTTTGGATTGATAACTAACGTATCTCCAGCAGCAAGAGCTGGGGTGATTGAACTAATTGCAAAAGTTAAGTTATGGCCAGTGAAATGAGATGCCGTCGGAATTGAAATCGGACTACCAAAACCACCGGTTTCTTCCACATTAGCTATGGTACCAATAAAGGTTGGTATGCCAAATTCGCAAGTTGTGACTCTTTGATCCACGATAGCTAAAACTTGCGGCATGTATACGCCTGGATCGGATGTCCAATTGAGGAAATCATCTGCTGGAGGTGGTGCCTGGTCTTTGTAACCTTTGTAGCCTTTGTAATTCACGAACTTAGCAGCGGCCTCATTCTGTGCACGAGAACATTGCGGTGCCGGATCCATGTAATAGCTAGCACTAACGCTAACATCGTAGGTGTTGGGTAAGGTGTTTTTGCCAGCCGTGTAAACACCATCTAAGCCTAAGGTCCAGGAGCCGTAGTAAGGAATATCAGACCAAGCTAGACCTGCGGTGTAATTGTTGAATGGTTGTCTAACAGCGGCTGATGCACTGAAAACCACATTTTGGAACAAGACTTGGCTCAAACGTACAGTACCCCCGAAGCCTTTTGCATCTTCATTGGGCGAATATTTTTTGTCGTAACGTACATTATCGTAGTTAAGATCAGCACCTACCTTGCCACCCATCCAGGGTTGAATCGTCACACCTGGGCTAATACCGGCAGCGTTAGAACCCGCGATGCGCCTTGCATTAACAAAAGGTTGAGTTAAGCCCGTACGACTAATAAACGTTCCACTTACCGTGCTTAAGCTTTTGCTAGGTGCATGTGAATAATAAGCATCGAGATCCAGTTGCGGTTTGTAGTCAACATTAATGAAGGTGTATTGATAATCAGCACCTATAGCGCCTTGGTTTACCCATTGATTACTGTCACCACTAAAGAAAGCATATGTAATTTTTTGCCACAAATATTCAGCAGAGACTTTAAACCGTTGGTCATCAGCTATTCTCCAACCAATGGTGCCGCCAACGCGGAAATTTTTAAGTCCCGCTTCTGCCGCTAAAGAATAGGCAGTATCATTCGTTAATGGACTAGTGAATTTACCTTTTACGTTGGGACCTAAGAACGTTGTAGGATGATCATGATTGGGGACGCTCGCATAAGTGGTACTAAGAAACATTAATGCGCTTCCTAATATCAGGGCGAGCCTAGCTATTTTATGCATTTATTACCTCCATGTAGTTTAGCTAAAATAGCATACAATATAAGACGATTATTGGTGGAAAGCAAATAACCAAGTAGTTGAGAAATAAACTGGTCATAATTTAATCAGGTCTTTTTCGCATAAAGTTAATTTTCTCTTAAGAGTACTCGTTTAGACTTGCCTCCATTCATATCTTCTATAAAAAAACGGAGAGCGTAATGGAAACAAGACAATCAGTACAAACCCAGAATCCACCCCAACAGTTAATGTCTTCATCTTTCATTTTCAGCTTTACAGACAAACCCAATTTTCAATTACAAATTTTTAAAAGTGAATTTCGCGATGAATGGATGTGTAAATTCAGATACTCCATTCCAAAGCCAGATATGCCGGCCAAAGAACCCGAACCTATTGATTATATTATGATCGTAGATGCTAGCGGCAGTATGTTGGAAAAGGCAAATAGCAAAGATGCAACTAATAAAATTGAGCTGGTTAAAGAGGCTCTCGTTGCTTACATGAGAGATCATGCTACTGATAAAGATACGATTTCTATCACAACGTTTAATAATGATGGCCAGGAAGTTGTTGTCCGGTGTCCGCGTGATGCGTTTTTGGATGAAACCAGTTATGCGCGTCAAGCATTTCAAGCTAGAATCAACGCAATAACTCCTCGAGACGGTACTTACATAGAAAAAGGCGTTGATGCTATTTCAGATACAGCCTTTCAACCTAAAAAAAGCAAGAATAGAAAAGTTGGATTTCTTTTTACTGATGGCAAAGATAACCATACCCATGTAGCTTCGATGGCAAAAAAATTCAATAGAAAATGCGGTGGCCTAACCACACCCATTGAAGTGCTGGCTTTTGGTCAAGGTTACGAACGTGGCAAATTAAATGAAATACGCAAAGCGACAGGTAGTAAACTGCCTGATCTCGTCCATTTTGAAACAGCAGAAGACGTGACGCCCCGCCTCGGCTTTCTCAGTAATTTTGTAAAAAACGAAGACGATTTCACTGAGCTTTCCGTCACAATTGAAATCGGCGGTGTTAAAAAAGAATTTAATAGCATCATTGCTAAATATGACGATGTGTATAGCCGCGAATTTATTTTAAACAAAAACTTATTGGAGGGAAAAACTGCGGAAGATTTATTGTCCGTAGCAACCATTCAATATCAGCACAAAGATAAAAAAGAAAAAAGGCAGCAGGCTGTTCGGTATGTCGAACCTAAAAAGCAAGAATTTGGCGAAAGCGATAGCGCATTAATTAAGTATGTTAACAATCGCATCAAGGAAATCATGGAAATTCCTGTTGTGGAAAGGATTAATAAAATAACAAGATTAGTTCCTCTTAGCATATTAGAACAGGATGAATCAGAACAAATATCAGAACTTTTAAAAGAGTTATGCGGTTTACGGGATAAATTAGCAAACGAGTTAGAGCAACCTAGCAATGAAGCTAATTATGCGATGAATGCACTGGAAGAAGTACTGCGATTATTATCAACTCATTATCGTTATTTTCTTGAAACGATGATGGGTGATGATGAAAAGAGTGCTACTGATACTATTTCTACGAATAATAACACCATAAATCATGCTGTCATGACTACCGGTCTATCTGAACAATTACAACAAAAATATAATCCTGGTACGCGAACCGTTGCAGCCACTGAGCAATTAAAAGGTTTGTGCGGCGATAAAATTACGACAGGTGCTGATGGCCGATTAGTCGCTACGATTGAAGATGTTTATAGCAAAGTACCCGTATCTTATGAATATGTCATGACGGACAGCAGTTTTGATTTTGCCCGTTATGATTTTCGCAGTGCTGCAAAAGGTCTGATGTTCGTAGACGGTGGCATAGAAAACCGGGAAATCTTGTTGCTTTGTCCGAAGCAACACGCGTTTGAATATCATCAATTCATGGAAGCTAGTCAATTTTTAATTGGGACGCATGACGGACTTGATGCTAAAAAAATTCGGATATTGCCGCCCAAAGAGATGCTAAAAGTTTTTATTAGCTATGCCAGTAAAACGATTCTTCCTGTTAACTCGCCGGAAAGACAAGAAAGACTGGAGATCGCTACTTACGATAATAAATACTCCTTAATCCAGGAGAATGGCAGAGCATTAACTTGTACCGATTTTAACAATTACCGGCGTCGGAAAGTCGGCCTTTGCCGTCATCGCGCCATGGCATTAGCCATGCTGATTGCCCGGGCGGTGCAAGAGGGCAGATTGCCACCTGGTTCCGTTCATCTTCTCCGTAACACGGCTTTCAATCAGCGTGCTCACGCCTTCGTAATCTATGAAACAGCCGATAAAAAAGAACTTTATTTGGCAGATGATTTATTAGGCGGCGAAGCGTATAACCTCAGAGATCCCAAACAATTAGAAAAAGCGATCCATAAGTATAATGGTCATGAACTCAATGGCATGCTGCTTGATTTAATAGACCGCGAAGGTTTAGACCCAAATCATCGATTGCGAGATAGGGAAGATTTGTTTGATATTCAAAAGTTTGATCCCGTTTTACTCGCCAAGGTAGAAAATAAACCGGGATTTGAAGACTGGATCTGTCCTATTACAACAGAATTGCCGACTGATCCGGTAAGACCTTATGTCATGCTTATTGATGAAAAAACTAAAGAAGAAAAAATGGTACTCAGCAAGCAAGTTTACGAACGTGCTGAACTGGAAGAATGGTTGAAAATAAACGATACGGATCCCAGTACCAGAGGGAAAATTGTTCACCCTCTTCCTGGTTTTGATCATCCAGAATCGCAAAAGTGCAGAAGAGAAATGTATGAACTTATTGCTAAAGAATGTCACTGCATCTATCCGGAAGAGTTTGCAACCGGCATTACATTGCAGCACGAGTCTCTTGCGCGACAAAAACAACGTGATGAAGCTCGAGAAAAATGGTATGAAGAAAATAAAAAACCAATAGAGGTTTCAGATAAAGAGCGTTTGCGCGAAGTGCGAAGAAAATTAGCCGAACGTGAAAAAGAAGAAGCGATAAAAGAAGGGAATATTAGAAAAGAAAGGCTCGCTCAAAGTGAACAGCCAGCGGCATCAATTGTTCCGCCTAAGCCTGTTGTTTCAACTGTTCCGGTCAAGCCTGCTGTTTCTCAAGTCCCACAGACATCACCAAAACGTCTTGATGACAATCAACGTGTCGAAAATCGTCAAAAAAATTTCGAGGAACAAAGGCGACAAAGGGAAGCGGCTAAGCCCAAATTTCAAGAGGAATATGAAGCTGCACTAGCACTAAAAGAAGCCCAAGAGAAAGAGAAAGCCCCGGAGAAAAAGAAAATTGCTCGACCTGTTCCTATGTATTATAAAAAACAGACGGGCTTAGATCGCTTTTGGTCACTAATTGGCAGTAATAGCCTGTCACCTGCTCCTATACCAGATGAGCAGAACACTGATAATCAATCTAATAAAAAGAGAAATAAATAAATGTAGCCATCCTCCTCTCCTCAACCCCTCCAGCGTTTTTTGGCTGGAGAGGAAGATAGAAATCTGGAATAAAAAGTAGTCACCTAAAATTTCAATACCGCTCGAGCTGGTTGCTGAAATGTAATCGGATCAAATGTCGGTGTCACCGTATCTTCACGATGACGTCGTATGAGTGTTTTATTTTCGCCAAAGTAATAACGTAATTCCAGAAAACCATAGCGAAGATTGTGATCGCCAACGCCGCCATCTACAAATATTGATAGTCCGGGTAAGTATTTAAGACCTAATTGATATTCACCACCCACCTGAAATACGTTGTCTTGTTTCACTCTTAAATAGTTAGCAAACAATTTTAAATCGGGCATTGGATACCAATTCGCATACACTTCACCATATCCTGTCTCATTGGCACCCTGAACATTGGTATGCACACCACCGCCTTCAGCACTTAATGTCCAGTTATAAATATAGGCATCACCACGCAGCCCGTATAATGTTTCATAAACATGATTTGATTCCTGATATTTCACATGCCCACTTAAAAAACCCTGCGCAGGTGCGCGCCAAAAAAGATAACTATCCGCTGCTTGCAGATTCTTATGAACAACCACGCCATCAAACACATCTGCCTGAATACCAAACGCATGTCCCAATGGGAAAGTGATACCACCTTTACCGAGCACAAGAAGTCCACCTGAATTGACAGCGTGCACACCACCTAAGGAAGCGCCTACCCATCCATTCACATAAGCTACGGCAGGTAAATTAGGCGCTAACAATGCAGCCTCGCTGGTAGAGGGATGAGCCGCAATGTACGTGGCTTGCGCTGACGATAGCCACGAAAAACACAACATGAAAATAATAATCTGAAAAAAGCGATGCTTCATATGTCCGTACATAAAAATATCCTTAATAAAGAACTACTCTGATTATATCTCGATTACCTTTTTTAACTCATGATAAGATTAAATGAACGTTAATTTATACGGAAGTAAAAAATTGCATGGTCTCTAAACAAGTATGGAAACTATTTTTGGCATTGACTATTCTCAACGGCATAGCTTCTAATGCTAGTGCAGATACCATTGACAACCCTTGTGGTGGTCCCAATGCACTTCTTAATATTATAGATAGACCCACTGCTGCTGATAGTGCCTGTGTCGTACCATTCAAAAAAGCCGTGCTTGAAGCTGGCTATCAATACCAGCAATTCACCCACTCAGCTGGTCATGAACAGAATTTTCCTGAAGCTGAATTTCGTCTGGGATTACCCGCTAATAATGAGTTTAGTGTTTTATTACCGAATTACATTCATCAATCGATGACTCCGCATTCAGGATTTGCGGCAACCACCGTTGCCATCAAGCATGAGATTGGTTATACCGAACATTGGCTAGCTGCTGTGGAAGCGCTATTTACACTTCCAAGTGGGAGTGCAGCGTTTGGTAGTGATGGACTGGGTACCACGTTTAATGGAGTTGTTAGTTATACCTTTAATCCACAATTTAATTTAACATTTATGCTGGGCGGCAGCTCAGAGACACAATCCAGCTCCAATGGCGGACAGCGTTTTTCTAGCATTAATCCTGATGTTGTTTTTACTTATTCAGCCACCGAAAAACTTGATCTTTTTGCTGAAATTTATGGTCAAAGTAAAACCGGACCCGGACAGGGAAGTGGATTTAATTTTGATGGTGGCATTATTTACCTCCTCTTACCAAGCTTTGCAATTGATTTGGAAATTGGCCAACGAATAAGTGGTAATCTAGGTGGTTTTGATCACTATATTGGTACAGGAATGGCGGTAATGTTTTAATGCAAAAGTAGCTAAATGCAAAACAGATATCTTTACAAGGAAGTGGTAATGAAGAAGTTCATGATTTCTGGCGCAGTATTGTTCTATCTAGTCTCAAGCATCATCGTTGCTTGCGCTTGGGCGAATAATAAAAACTCTTTGGCAAAAATCACATCAAAATGTGATCCCTACACAAATTACAAATGTTTAGATAACTACTTAGGTGAAAATTTCGCGTCTCGTTTATGGCGTTATTATCAATTAGAAATGGGCCATGCAGCAGCGCCAGTAGACCCTAATGCCCCTTCATCCCATAGAGCAGGATGGCCTGCTACCCCTGAGTCCACGCCCCCCATGCCATTTACCGAATGGCCTTACGGAGCCACCACATCAATTGGAGTAAGTCGCCCAAATTCTGTGGACAGTCCTTTTATGGCTAGTATTAGTAACACAATTCCTGGCGAATGGTTGCAGAGTAAACATATCCAGATTTATGGCTGGGTCAATGCCGGAGGCAATCTTAGTACCAACAATGTTAAGCCTGGCGGCAATGCGCCAATGGCATACATGTATACGCCTAATAAAGTGCAGCTGGATCAAATAGTTTTATATATAGAGCGTGTTCCCGATACAGTGCAAACAGACCATGTCGATTGGGGATTTCGGTTGTCGGGACTTTATGGAGAAAACTACCGCTACACAACCGCGTATGGCATTTTTAGCAATCAGCTCTTACGTCTTAACAACGTTAATGGTGTTGACTTACCCATGGAATACGTTGAAATATACATTCCGCAGGTTGCCGAAGGATTGCTCTTTCGCATTGGTCGCTATATATCGATTCCAGATATTGAGGCACAGCTCGCTCCGAACAATTACATGTATTCTCATTCTATGACCTACAGCTTCGACAACTATACTAACGAAGGCATAGTGGGCAGTTTAGCTCTTACGAAAAACTTAATAGTACAACTAGGTGTGGTAATAGGAAGCGATACCGCTTTCTGGAATGAGGGCAAGAGGGTCAATAATCCCGCTCCGAATCCGTTATATCCTGGTTCAACTTTCCTAAAAGATCCCGGCGCTAAACCTTCAGCTGTTGCTTGCTTACGTTATACTTGGAACAATGGTAATGACACTATTTATCCTTGCATGGATGGCATCAATAACGGCGTGTGGGGTTACAATAATCTTCAGTGGTATGGATTCACCTTTTACCACAAATTTAACGACAAGTGGCATCTTTCCTATGAAATCTATATGACACATCAAAACAATGTCGCCAACCTTAACAATCCAATTGCAGCTGCAGCCATTGCTGCGGGAGGGACCCCATTCTCACCACAGACCATGCCGTTCAACGCGCCAAATGGCGCACAATGCAGTAATGCATCTGATCTTACCTGTACTGCAAAAGCTATTGGTACGGTGGTCTATATCAATTATCAATTCTCGCCACTCGATAATATTTCATTTAGACCCGAGTTTTTTGACGATAAACAAGGACAACGAACGGGTACAAAAACCCGCTACATCAATTTAGGGATAGGCTGGCAACACTGGCTCTCACCACAAATCGAATTCCGCCCTGAAATAGACTATGATTATGCGCTTGATAAGCCCGCATTCAATGGGGATTCCAACGCCGGAATTGCTCCAGATAAGCGCTACACAATACTGGCGGCGATGGACGTCATCGTGCATTTTTAAAGCCTACTAACTAATTGTCAACAGACCCTAGTGTTTAGGCACGTTGACTCATTGGAAAATACCATTACATCATGTTGTAATTCAAATTCCACATAATCCATAGCGAACCGGCTACAATAAAAAGTAAAATAACGCCAGTGAATAGAATTGACATGACATTAATTTTTCCTTGTTTCGTTTGCGTATTCAAACGAAGAAAACAAAATAGCTGCACCAGAAATTGCATACAAGCCGCAGAATAAATGACTGTAAATACTGCCCATCTAGGAAACATATTTGCCATGACCATTCCAAAGGCAATTAAAGTGAGAATCGAACAGCAGATCAGTCCTACAACGTAAATGCCTAATTTTTTCTTGCCTGTGCCATAATCAGGTTGGCTGATTTCATGATGATGCATCTATATTGCTCCCACCAGATAAACAATCGTAAACACAAAAATCCAGACAATATCTAAAAAATTCCAGAACAATCCCAGATAAGTCATCCGCCGTTTGATTGCGTTCGTATCTTTTAGTAAAAATAATTGCATAATCATGAGTAAAATCCAAAGCAATCCGCAACTAACGTGTAATCCATGCGTGCCAACCAGGGTAAAAAAAGAAGAAGCTTTACCACTCAAATCCCAGCGAAAACCTTCATTGGCGAGATGTATAAATTCGCTAACTTCAATGAACACAAAACTCGCGCCCAGTAAAAATGAAATAGCGAGCCACGCTTGAACTTTAGCAAATTTATCTTGATATAAATTCAATACAGCCAAACAAAACGTAAAATTGGAAAACAATAAGAGAAATGTTTCAATTAATACGTCGGACAAATTCAAATAATTCTTCAAATCAGGACCGGGTGCGCCTGGAAGATTTAATACGATAAATGTTGCAAATAAACACGCAAATAAAATGCAATCCGTCATGATATATAACCAAAAACCAAATACATCGGTTGTATCATTATCCGAGTGATGCTCATTTACCGCTATCACGTCACTCTGCATTAGATCGCCTCCTTGAGATGTGCCAATTCAGTTCTTCTCACTGTCTCTGCATCAAGATAATAATCCGTATCAGTTGAGAATGTTTTTGCAATCAGCGTAAGGATGACGCCCAAAAAACCAATCACACCCGGAATCCACATATGCCATATCAAGGCAAAACCAGTGATTCCCGCAAACATGGCGATAATAAAACCCGCGGCTGTATTTTTCGGCAGATGAATGGGCTGGAAATGCAAATCTTTCGGATGCACGTGTCCTTCGGCCAGATGCGTTTCCTTGTATGCCCAGAATGGATCACGCGAATCTACAGTCGGCAGCACAGCGAAATTGTAAAGCGGCGCTGGCGAGGAAACAGACCATTCAAGTGTGCGGCCATGCCAAGGATCACCCGTGCGATCACGCAAGGCATGACGATTTTTGATGCTGACAATTAGCTGCCCTATTTGCAAAAAAATGCCTATCAGAATCAGTCCGGCACCTATTGCGGCTACTATAAAATAAGGTTGATACATCGTATCGGAATAATGATTAACTCGCCGCATAAAACCATTTAAACCCAACACGTACAATGGCATGAACGCAACATAAAATCCCAGTACCCAAAAAGCAAACGCCCATTTTCCCCATGTTTCGTCTAAGCGAAAGCCAAACGCTTTGGGAAACCAATAAATGATGCCGGCAAAATAGCCAAACAAGACGCCGCCAATAATCACATTATGAAAATGTGCGACCAGAAACAAACTATTATGCACTTGAAAATCAACCGGTGGCACCGCCATCATGACACCCGTCATGCCGCCAATGGCAAACGTGGTAAAAAATGCTGTTACCCAGAGCATAGGCGTCGCCAGAATAATCCGGCCTTGATACATCGTGAACAGCCAGTTAAATACTTTGACGCCAGTTGGAATGGCGATGATCATGGTCGCGACGCCAAAAAATGCATTCACATCAGCGCCCGCGCCCATCGTAAAAAAGTGATGCAGCCAAACAACAAAAGATAAAAAAGTTATAATGGCGATTGCCCACACCATGGTGACATAACCAAACAAGACTTTCTGACTAAATGTCGCGACGACTTCAGAAAACACACCAAATGCAGGGAGAATCAGGATGTATACTTCTGGATGGCCCCATACCCAAATCAGATTGATATACATCATGATATTTCCGCCAGCAAAATCGGTAAAAAAATGCATGCCGAACATACGATCCAGGAATAACAATGCCAGCGTGACCGTTAACACCGGAAAAGCAAGTGCCACTAAAATCATGGCGCACAATGCCGACCAAACGAATATCGGCATGCGCATTAAGGTCATACCTTTACAACGCATTTTAATGATGGTCGCGATAAAATTAATTCCTGCCAGCAATGTGCCAACGCCAGCTATTTGTAGCGACCAAATAAAATAATCGACACCCACGCCTGGACTATAGTACAACTCCGCTAAAGGCGGATAAGCTAACCAGCCAGTTTTGGCAAAATCGCCGATCACAAGCGATGCGTTGCATAACATCGCACCGACAAATGTCAACCAAAAACTAAGTGAATTCAAATACGGGTAGGCCACATCGCGAGCACCAATTTGTAATGGCACCGCGATATTAAGCAAAGCAAACATCATCGGCATGGCAACGAAAAAAATCATAATCACACCGTGCGCCGAAAAGATTTGATCGTAATGTTCAGGCGGTAAATAACCAAGATTATTGCCAGCAGCGATCGCTTGTTGAGAACGCATCAATATCGCATCTGAAAAACCACGTAATAACATGACGCCTGATAGTATCAAATACATGATGCCAATTTTTTTGTGATCCACTGACGTGATCCATTCATTCCATATATAAGACCACTGGCCATAGATCGTAATCAAAACCACGACCGCCAGCGCGACGAGTACCATAAATAAACCGGCACCCACGATGATGGGTGAATGTAATGGAATAGCTTCTAGCGTCAGATTACCGAATAATAGATGTTCAAGCATTGCTATTCCTTATTCATTTGGCGCAAATAAAATTGCCCTTCATTATTACGAGGATGAACTGTTCCAAGCGAATTCATGTAAGTTGCGATCACACTTTCAAATAAGCCTGTTGTCACGCCAGAAAAAAATTGCGGTTTAACACCAATCGCAGGATTCAGTAATTTATGATAAGCAGCGTCTGTTAAACGATTCGGTGATTTTTTCATTTGCGTGAACCATTGTTGCAGTTTGTCAGGCTCAACAACATGCACCATAAAGTGCATGTCTGAAAATCCCGCTCCATTGTATTGAGTATTCATACCTTCATAATCGCCTGGTTGATTAGCCAATAAATGTAAACGGGAACGCATGCCGGCCATCGTATAAATTTGGCTGCCCAATTGCGGAATAAAAAAAGCACTCATGGGTACATTATCCGTTGTGATCCGATATTCCACCTGCCGCCCAACTGGGATCATCAGATAATTGATCGTCGCGATATCTTGTTGCGGATAAATGAATAACCATTTCCATGGCAACGCAATTACCTGAATCAGCATGGGCGCTTGATCGGTACCCGTAATTTTCTTAAAGGGATCGAGTTCATAGGTTTTTTTCCAGGTCAAAACAGCAAGAATCACGATGATGACGCAGGGTATGCCCCACCACAGTGATTCTAAAAACAAACTATGGCCCCAATTCGGTTTATATTCTTTAACTCGATGTGAAACTTGATAGTGATAAACGAAGGTGAAACTCATAACGATGACAGGCAAGACGACAATGAGCATCAGTGCCAAGGTATCAAAGAACAATTTACGTTCTTCATGTGCAATGATCCCTTTGGGATTAAGTAGACCGACAACATGCCCTGAACAACCGGCGAGACACAGCATTGTGAAGCCACACATCAATAGCAGCAGCCACCGAGTCACTGATTTCAGCATTCGCATCCTTGCGATCATAGAAAGATCCTGAGTCTTACTTTCAAACAGTATAAGCTAATGTTATGATTTTCCGTAGGTTAAATTTTTTAACAAAAAGGGATGATTTGTTATGATGAATTACCTGGTGTTCGCTCGCTGGTTTGGCTTGGTCTCATTATTCTTGTCCCTTGGCATCTTATTTAATCTTGAAGATGCACGTGAAATGGCGAAAAACATGGTTAGATCAGAAACCGGCTATATCATGGGCGGCGTGTTACCCGTTATTTTTGGCAGCTTATCAATATTATTCGTCAATAGTTTTAGCCTTAGCTGGACCCTGGTCATTACGCTGGTTGGCGCATGCGTATTGTTAATTGGAATTTTCCGGGTCATTTTTGTAAATCAATGGAAAACGCTGATATCACAACACATAGAACAGATCCCATTTTTGTTTAGTTTATTCGGTTTGATGTTTGGTGTAATACTGCTTTATATCGGGTTTGTCGCTTCACATCTTTGAGTTCGCAATTTTATTATTCCCGGGGCACGTTAAAAATTAATAGTTGCTACGCTTACGGGTCTTAGAATAATATTATGTGCAAAGGACTATTAAAAATGTTTTTACTCAACTAGTTAAGGAGAACTACATGTCTAATCATTTTACCGGCCTCAGTCTCGGTCCACCGCTCGGAGATCAAAGACTCGATCTCTGTGACCTCTACGCGTTCCAGTCGCCTACTGATCCAAAAAGAACAGTGATCATCCTTAATGCCAATCCGAATGTCGACGCGCTCCATCCCGATGCTATTTACCGCCTCAACATCGACAATAACGGAGATTGCCTGACAGATATCGCTATCAGTTACGTGTACTCAAAGCCGCAAAATGGTAAGCAGACGGTAGACGTTTACGTGGCAACAGGGGCAGAATCTCGCTCGCCTGAAGCAGTTGGGAAGAAGATTATCTCTGCCGCCGAGGTTTCCTTCGGTGCCAAGCCGAATATCGTCAAGGCCGGCAACTATACCTTCTTTGCTGGTGCTCGCAGTGACGCTTTCTTTTTCGACTACGACGGAATCAAAGCTCTGTTCGATACCAGAGGCAAGCGAAATTTCACTGAGCCACACTTGAGTGGCAAGTCTCCCTGGACTGGCGTTGACTCAAATGCGGTAGCCAATATTTTCTCGATGGTGTTCGAGCTGCCTACGAGCGAACTCGGTGCAAATCCGGAAATCCGTATCTGGGGACGATGCAGCGTGCGTGAAAACGGCAAGCTTGTGCATGCCGATCGTGCAGGCCATCCCAGTGTCAGTAGCTTCTTCAACACTGACGATACCAAGCTGGAATTCAACGCTAGCGAGCCAGTTAACGATCGCAAGCGCTGGACTGATCAGTTCGTCCATTTGATGGGGCATACAGGTAACTATACCCCCGAAGAAGCAGTCGCCGCGCTTGACGAACACCGTCTTTTGCCCGATATGCTGCCCTTCAATCCTTCGAAGCCTGCGAAGTATCCCAATGGACGCGGCTTTACTGAAGATGTGATCAATGTCCGCATCGCCTTTCTCACCAAGAATGAGTGCCCTCCTACCGGTCTTAAGCCGCACACTGATACTCTCAAGGAGTTTCCTTATCTGGGTACCCCGCACGGGAAGAAGAGCTAGCGTCTTGCGTCATAGATTAACTTTTGGATCAGAGTACATCCGGACTACACTTGTTGATACCAGCAAGTGTAGCCTCGGAATTTTCGGCAAGCCGCGTGACCATGGTGTATTTAATGCGAAAATATCTTAATAATATTTTTAGCGATTACGGCGGTAGTCTTCGTAAAAAAATCACCGGTATTTATAGTTTATTAATACTCTATAACTTATTTGTATGGTTATGGGCGTTTTATCTTTTGCATAACAATCCCCTGTTGTTTAGCACAGCGGTATTAGCTTATACCTTTGGCTTACGTCATGCGGTAGATGCCGATCACATTGCTGCCATAGACAATGTGACGCGTAAATTAATGCAAGATGGCAAACAACCTGTCTCGGCCGGCTTATTTTTCTCTCTGGGTCATTCTACCGTGGTTGTGATTGCTACGGTATGCGTCGCATTGGCTACTGCCACGCTGATGCAAAGCAATTTAACTCGATGGCATGAAATTGGCAGTGTCATTTGTACCTCTATTTCCGCTGTATTTTTGATATTAATTGCTTTCATTAATTTACTGATTTTTATTTCCATCTTCAAAATATTTCAGCAAGTGCGACGCGGCAATAAAAACCGCGAAGAAAATATTGATCAACTGATGAGTACGCAAGGATTTTTAGCCAAACGTTTCCGACGTCTCTTTCAAGTTATTACACACAGTTGGCAGATGTATCCGTTAGGTTTTTTATTTGGACTGGGCTTTGACACAGCAACCGAAATTATTTTACTTGGTATCACCGCATCAGAAACCGTACATGGTTTATCCTTCTGGTCAGTCTTGATTTTCCCTGCACTATTCACTGCGGGTATGACGCTTATCGATACTACCGATAGCATACTCATGCTGGGTGCGTATGGTTGGGCTTTCATTAAACCCATCCGGAAACTTTATTATAATTTAACCATCACTTTTGTCTCGGTAACCGTTGCTTTTAGCCTTGGTACAGTCGAAGTGTTGGGTTTGATCGCCAATAACATCGAAGCAAATGGTTATCTTTGGAGTTTAATTAAAGAATTAAATAGCCATTTTGATATCGTTGGATACATTATCATCGGCATTTTTATGGCCAGTTGGATGATCTCGGTGATAGCTTATAAACTCATGCAATTTGATAAGTTAGAATACAAAGCAAAGGAAGATTAGCTCCCCGTTGTCATCCCGAACGAATCACATCTGTATTACTCTTTGCATCATGGTTCATTAAATCTAATACAGCCTGTAAGGCATCAGGCTCGACAATAAATTCACCCTGAAACGGGCGGTCTAAGGTCACCAGCAAAAATAAAATAGCGGCGGCCATAAACGCGAAAACAGTAATACCGAATACGTGTAAATAAAAACTCACTCTAAAAGCATAATTAATGACAATAATGAGAATAGTGCTAATTAAAATAACTTCCCAAATTTCAGGGCTTAATTGATTGTCATTTATCTGAATACGTTGTTGGCGGGCTTTATAAAGGTTTTTTATTTCTTGTATCAAGTTATTGACGATCATAACATCGGCTTGAGTTATAATTGGATACTTTATAAGAGCATCAGACATTTTGGTAATATTATAACCATTTTCTACATTAACCGTTTTTCCTTCAGTCATTTCCGGCCATTCAACAGTTATAACATTGGTAATATAATTTTTAAGGTCAGTCTGTAATTGCTGTTGCAATGGCTCTTTTAGCCACCTACTCCCGTGATAAATATTGGCTGCCGCCGTACCTTCGCTTAAAGCTGCATCTGATGCATGATCGTTATTAGTCATGAGATATAAACAGACTAAACCAGCTAACACCCCATAAATTATGCCTATCAAGGAACTGATGCTAGCTGTGGTAGTATTATCTTTGTATCGTAATTTATAAAAAATAAAAATTTTATTCAGTACTATTAAGAACAATGAAAAAATTACCGTCATAATGACCATAAACAGAAAAATTAGGGCATCAGACATATGATAGAGAAATTCAAACATAAGGCTCTTCCTTGATGAGATTATTCAGATTAGCAAAAATCCCTTAGAAACTGAAGTATTCATCTTTATAATGGGCAGAGCATCGGTTTCTATCTCGAAAGGATACTGGCTTTTGTCAAAGCAGCATAAAGTTATTGTAGGATTAATTATCTTCTATCTTAGTAATGTATCATTCGCAGAAACATCAGATCCCTGTGAACAAAACATTCTTGCTGTTTTTAGACGACCTACCGTCATTACCAGCGCATGCACTACGCCACGCGGTAAGTATACATTTGAAGGTGGTTTAGAATATCTTGAATTTACGAATAAATCGAATGGGTTTATGTTTCCGCAATCCAAGGTGCGAATGGGTTTACCCGGCCGCAATGAATTTACTGTCGTTTTTCCTAATGAAAATACTAATACCAAAATGGCGTCGGGTCTTTCTGCAACGCAACTCAGCTTTAAGCATAATATTTTTTATAATGAGCATTGGAACACTGCAATTAGAGGCATGTATATACCGGCTTCTGGTAGTAAAATTTATGGGACTGCTCATGATGGCTACGCACTCAATGGTGTTTTAGCGTATCGTATCAATTCATTTAATGCTTCAGTGATGCTGAGTTATTCCTCATACAGTACGTCTGCTAGTATGGGAGGTAAACGTTACAATACAGTTAGTCCCGATGCTTTAATTGGATGGGAAGCTAAACAATGGTTACAACTTTATGCTGAGGTTTATGGGCAGATTAATGCGGGACCCAAGCAAGGACCGGCATACAATATGGATACAGGATTATTATTTTTACTTTCAAA
>JABDCN010000008.1:55134-59637 GCA_013288125.1 Gammaproteobacteria bacterium | reverse complement strand
AGGGTTAGTGTGTTGTTCTGGATCAAATGATTTTTGAATGTTGATGGTTTTTCCAAAAAACAAAAGAGGAGAAAACTGTTGAAAAAATCGGTGGCAACATAACTTGGTAACATTATCAGCGACCCGCATAATGTCAGGGAAGGCATAACAATAAAATTCTTTTGCAATTTCTTGTAATATCTTCAGTTTAAAAAATGGATTGTCCAAACCGCCATTTTCTAAATCAATAGTTTTAGGATCTAGCTGACCATTAAGCACACCATATTGTTTATCGAACAATTTATATTTACCATCAGCAGTAAAGCATATTGTAGTACGATTACTCCAATCATCGGCAACTATCTTGAGCTCAAAAGTATATTTCTGCCTAAGCGTAAAAAAATGTCCAATCCAATCAATAATGAACTTGTCAATATCCTGGACGGTACAGTTAAGCTTAGGACTCTGCAAAAAAAGTTTTATCGAGTTACCATCTTGACTATAACTGGGAAATCCCACAAAAATATCCTCGCAAGAAAAATTCGGCAATCGCGAGTCATTTAACAACATTTCCAGTACTTCTTTACGCCCTCTTAAAAAAACGCTTTTTACACCAGTTATATATTCATGCTCCTCAATTCTAAAATTAACATTATCCAAGAGTAACTTTATAATTGTTATATTATCCCTACATACATAGAATTCAAATATTTTCAGGAAAGTTTTTTTGTCAGGTTGAGTTCGTGGATCATTTAAAATTAGTTTTATAACTTCTGCATGCAAACTCGAGACGGCCGATGAAAGCGCCAAATTGAAGGCACTCGGATCAATTTCAGGAAAAGTCAAAAGATATGACGCAATATCCTTTTTGCCATTTTTAGCAGCATAAATTAATGAATAACGTGAAGCATCCAGGTCGCCTTTTTTAAATCGGAAGTCTGCGGCTTTTAATAAAATTCCCAGAACATCCGTATATTCATGGGAACAAGCCTGTTGCATTGCCGAAATAAAGTAGTCGATTCTAATTTTAAAACGGGTATCTGCCAGAAGCATTCCTACAATCTTTGTGTTGCGATAAAACATACCCTTTTTGAATATTTCTACCAAATGATCATTATTAAACTCAAGCGAGGAATCGTTTAAAAGATGCCTCACAAGCATGACAGCAATATCTGCATAGCCTTTTTCAAGCGCTTTCATTACCAAATCCTTGGCGTTCGCAAAAGTAAGTCCGATGAAAAGATGCTTTAAATTAAAATCCCCTACACGATATTTCTGATTTAAATCAGAACGAATTCTATTTCGATAATGATTTAAAAGAAGCACAACTATTTCATGATGACCTCTTTTCAGTGCTTGAAAATAAGCAAGATTATCCCAGGCAGCAGGATCAACGCGTTGATCCTGCAAAAGGCGCTTTACAATCCCTAAAAAGCCACTAGTGGCAGCCAATAGCAATGCACAGTTATTATCAGCACCTGGATTAACCCGACGATCGTCGAGGAGGGTCGATATAATACTTAAATGATTGTACAAAACGGCCAGTTGCAAGGCTTTATTATATGTATCAGGCAGTATATCTGGGCTGGCATTATCCAGGAAATCATAAATAGTAACGGAATCTCCCAACCTGACTGCATTCAAAAAATCATCAGAACTAATTTCTTCAGGGCTAGTGTTGGGAAGAAAATCAAAAACTTCAGCGGAATTATTGCGTAGCATTATACTTTTCCTCGTTTTATTGAAATAATTTTTGTTTTATGAATTGTTCAAAAATTGTAACAACTATTTATTAACATAATCTTAAGACCCCGAAATTATAATAAATAAGGGTACTGCCAAGAATCGTCGAAGAAACAGATAAATTTGTGAAATATTTATGTGCAGTAAATAAACCTACAGTAAATAAGGAAGCAGTCACACAGGGCTACCGAAAGGACACATTAATTCTCCGCCATTATTCACTAATTTAAACCTTTCATGTTCAATTTTCTTAGTATTTACGATGATACGACTACCAGATTTTAATTCAATTAATTTTTGAATTATTCCATCCCATGTGGCAGGCTTCATACAAGTTGCATTGATATAGATAATATCAGCATTTTTTATATTTGTTTCAAGAAAATTTCTATTAATGAAATGAATTTTCATAACTTTTTTACTAATAGTATCATAATACTTTTTATCATTTTTAAAGTACAGGCCGCAGATTTTTGCAAGACCCATAGAATGATTTTTTTATAAAAAGAGTTAAGTGATTAACTACTTTGTTACCGAAAAGCTGAAAAATTAAAAAATGCTTTTACTGTAGCTATTTCTGCTAGAATTAAGGATATTTATATGAGCCCATAAATCTACGAGGCTATACGCAAGGAAAATGTTATAGGTAGGGCAGCAATGAAAAAATTAATCCATGTGGCATTATTAAGTGTTTTGTTGATGATCTCTTGTGCATATGGAGATGCTAAATTAGATAATGAATTACAACAAGTAATTAGCCAGCAGCGTGAAAAAAACCACATTAATGCTATATCGCTGAGCGTAGGGTTGCCAACGCAAAAAACCACTAAGAATTATGTCGTGGGTACTATCAGCCAAGAATCTAAAACGCCCATTATTACCAATAGCTTGTTTCAGGTGGGCAGTATTACTAAAAACTTTACCGCGGTATTAATATTGAAATTGGTGGCATCTGGCAAAATAAATTTAGATGGGCCAATTGGGAAATATTTTCCAGAATATCCTAAATGGCAGAATATTACCGTGCGGCAATTATTAAATCATACCAGTGGTATTTATGACTATATTGATGAACCGAACTGGTGGGATCATGTAATGGAAAATCAAAATAAAATTTATGAGCCAAAAGAATTATTAGCAATTGCCTATAAACATAAACCCTATTTTGTCGCGAATGGCGGTTGGCATTATTCAAACACAAATTATGTTTTACTAGGGTTGATTATTGAAAAAATTACTGCTGAGCCTTTATCAAAATCGATGTCTACGCTATTAAAAACCGCTGGAATGATGGATAGTTATTATTTACCCGTTAATTATTCTGAAAATTTATTACGCCGTATGGCACATGGTTATTACTTAACATATGATAATACAAAAGTAAATGGTTCATGGGCTTATAGTGCTGGAGCTTTGATTTCTACTCCTCAACAAATTGTTCTGTGGATACGAGAATTATTTGATGGAAAAATTTTATCGCTGCATTCATTGGAATTATTGGAAAATGCTGTGGCTTTAGATACAGGAAAAGCAAGTACAAGCTTTGCAACTTCAGCGTATGGCTTAGGAATGTTTCATATGAACACACCTGCCGGAGTGATTTGGTTTACGCCTGGGCTAACACCTGGTTATCGTTCGCTTTGGGTTTATATGCCATGCAAGGGAATTAGTTTCGCATACTCGGCAAGCAATACTTTAATCGGCGTGCCATTTCATGTGGAGATGATGCAGCAAATTATTAGTGCGCTATTAGCTAATAAAGCAGTACAACAAGATATTGCAAAATATCAGCACGAGATTACGCTGCCTAGCTATTGTTCTCAAGTCAAACCTGCTGAAAAATGGAGTTTTGTTAAATTTTAAACTATTAAAAAACTTACTTTTGGCTTATGGAGGGTAGCAACACGTATCTGACCCGCCCCCAAAAACTAGACCGCCATTTTTAGAGTAACCTGGCTATTTTGATAATCATGATGATCGACGGCATTTATAACACAAAATTCGCTTTAAACAATGCCTATCTTTGAGAAACAAGAATTCAGAAAGAGTACAAATAATTAATCCTCCCTTTCATTAATCAACTTCCGCAATAAAAGTCATATGATCGCTCTTGTTAAGAAATCTGTATTCGTAACGAATGTTTTTAAATCCGTATTTTTCCAATATCAGTTCCATTTCATAGCCGTAGTACCAAGCAATATACATTTGCTCTTCTTGTTGAGTTGCAATCTTGTCGTCAATTATTTCAGTGTATTTAGTTTTACTTATAATAAACTGCTCGTATTTATTTGCGATGCTATGATTATTAATTTTAATAATTGAATTATCACTTGTTTTTACTTCTCGCTCACTTCGTTCTTCTTTGTTATTTTCATACAATGCATCCCATGGCACAAACAAATCAATCACCAATTTTCCTTTTGGTTTTAAATGTTCTTTAAATATTTTTAATACATGATAGGCATTTGAGCGCGGATAAAAAAGTTGAAAAGAACCAAATGAAATAATAACTCCATCATATTTTTGTGACAGCTTCAAGTTTTCTACTGCTTCTTCATACAAAGTGGGTTGCAATCCAAGGTCAGATGCTCTTTTCTTGCAGCTTTTTAGCATCTCAGAAGAATTATCAACGCCATGTACTGTAAAACCTGCTTGCATAAGTGGAATTAATAATCTTCCTGAACCACACATAGGTTCTAAAAGAAGATCATTTTTATTAAAAATATTTTTGTAAAAATCAGTTTCTTCAGCAGAAGCAAATTGTTTATCTGCATCATAAAA
>JABDCN010000008.1:0-55124 GCA_013288125.1 Gammaproteobacteria bacterium | reverse complement strand
GCCATACATCATAAACATCAAACCCCTAGAAACATTAGCGCGTAAACCCCAAAAATTAGAATAATCATGCCTGATAGTCTGTTGATATTACGCATCACAGCAGGGCTAAGGCGATGATGCAAAATAAATGCTACTCCACCACTCAGAGATAACCACCACATTGCTGAACCTAAAATAATACCTGACACCAAAACGATAGCTTGCGAATAGTCTGTGCTGGTCGTCCCTAATCCCAAACCTGCAAATACCGCCACAAATGATAGGATAGTGGCAGGATTCATGATAGTCAGTAAATAAGTAGTGCTAAATGCATGCCAAGACGATCTATCTGCTTCGCCGGATGAGCGTTGCTGTGGAACAGTCATGAATAGTTTAATGCCCAGATAAAGCAAAAATAAGCCACCAATTAACCGAATCCAGAATTGATGCGTGATCAAAAGGGATGAGATAGCTGTTAGTCCAAAACCCGCAATCAAGCCATAAGTACCATCTGCTAAAGCTGCACCCATGCCAGTCATGAATCCAATTTTGAAGCCGTCATGGAGAGTACGTTGAATGCAGAGGACGCCAATCGGGCCGACAGGAGCAGCGATGGCGAAACCAATAATTAAACCTTTAATGAATAATGCGAGCATAAACCACCTTGATTTTGCATTAGGAACAGTACAATTATTCAGAATATATCTCTGTCATCGTGAAACCGTCATTTACAGCCAAAGATTAGGCAATTTATTAATTATTATCAAGAGTGAAGATAATGTATATTTGCAAACGAATACTATACAAATAACCCGGTATCATTTATTTTGATTAAAAGCGGGAGAAAACCAACGCCAATTATTACATTTGAATACTCATCCAATCTCTTGATAGATAAAAAAATACATTCTTTTTTATTAGAAACGCACAATATTTTAGTCAATGAAATCAAAACTGACTTACGCACCTGTCGGTCTACCATCGCAAAACATGATAATTATGTAGTCGGCAATGATGATCTTAAAAATGCATTTATTCTGTTAACCATTCGCATGTTACCCGGTCGCACTGACGAAATTAAAAAACACCTTGGACAAATATTGTTGCAAAAAATCAACCACGATTTTGCTGGTGAGATTGTAAATTATGACACACAGATTCGTGTTTATTTAACAGAAACAGACAAAAACCATTACTATGGATTGGAGTAACGTAACACTATCTAAATATTTCATTCAACTTCTGGTAATGATTCATAGAGTTTTTGTACGATATCAGGATTTCTAAGTTCTCCTGATAAACGTATTTAATTTAAAAATGTACAAGTTCTATGATGCACTTGGTACAAGATACTGCAGCGAATTCAACTAAGCCGGTAACTGAGATTACCGTTTATCATTTTTCAAGATGCCCAGCAGCATATTTATGCAGAATACTTGCAATCAAAGTTTGATATGGGATACCTTCAAAAGCAGCTTTTTGCTTGATACGGACTAAATCGGTATTCGATAATCGAATATTAATTCTTGCGTTTTTACGCAATGTATTTTTGGCAGTTTTTTTGGCGACTGCTATTTCTTTTTTTAAATTTTTAACAGATTTCCATTCTCCTTTATCAAAAGAATCTGATAATTTTTGTTCGTCCGCATCTAATTTAAAATCATTAATTTTTTTCATTAGTTTTCTCCTAAAATCATCATTCGCCTAAGTACTTTTTTTGTGCTTTACGGTTTGGAATAATAGTTTTGAGAAAAACTTTATTTTTGTTTTTCTCAAATGGTACTAAATATGCATATCCGCGAATTTCAACAACGTACATTTTTTGATGCGAATATTTTTCTTGATTGGGATGCTCAATAACATCTAGAACATCACCATTTTCGAGTACAGCAATGACATCTTCAAAACTCACTCCTCGTGAACTTATAAGAAGCTTATTTTTATCACTATCCCATTCATATATTATAGCCATAATTGATAATATGACAATGTGTGCCTATTGTCAACAAGTGATAATGAATTGTGATAATGATTGATAATGTTGTTATTTGAATATTACCTCGTCTGTTATATAATCGTTATCCACTGGAGTAATTCAGGCTGATTTTGCCTCAAGGATTAAAAATTCCTGAAAAATCATTAAAATGAGGCGAATCATGAAAGCAATCACGCTATTTTTTGTTTTAGCTGCAGGTGCAATAATACTTTCTGGTTGTACAGTGGATGAGATCGATTATTACCCACCTACCGGATATGACGGCAGTTATTATTATTCTGATCATTCTTATTACTATCACAACAATCATCATCGTCGCCCACATTACCATCCCGTGCCTAACAATTATCCCGCTTCAGGTGGCAATCCACCTGAGCCAAGCGGCGGTTATGTTGAGCCAAAAAACAACGTATCCAATATCCCTGAGCCAAGCGGTGGTTATGCTGAACCAAAAGGTAACCTATCCAATATGCCTGAACCTAGCGGTGCGCCAAGTCCGGCGAGTAATCCACCCCAACAACCTAGCGGCTACGCTGAGCCAAAAGGTAATATGCCAGAACCTAGTGGTTTTGGTGCACCATGATGCCATTCCCATCAAACCCTTATTAACCTTTATTTACGTGATTGTGCTTCAAAAAGTTTTTTAACCAATCAACCATTTCCGAGTTAATTTTAAATCTTGTGCAAGTGCAGTTGTTTAACCATATAAACCATGTTCCAATGATATCCCTCTGGTTTGATAGTGATTAATGGTTTAAATTCTAAAGATTGATAAAAATGGTATGTTTTTAAATAATTTTTGTCTGATTCTTCTGGAGACAATGTTTCTACTGTCATTGAATTAGCATTTTGTTTTTTTGCAAGCTTGCATGCTTCTTCAATCAATTGATGACCAATCCCCTCAGCCTGATGATTCTTTAATACTGCCATCCAATAAATATTACTATTATTTGGATAGGGAAAATTCAATGAAAGCAACCCAACGTATTGATCATCAATTTTTGCAGCTAAATTTTTGCAATGCCTTACACCAGTAAAATATTGCTCATTTGCAGATGGAATACCAAAATAGTCTGGCAAATCATTGGTGATACTGCGGCATAATGCTTCTGCTTGGTCTGAGTCAATTTCTTCAATTGTAACTTTCATAGTTATTTCACCATCAGCTTAAAAAAATAAATGTGGCGCAAAATGTATTTCAGACGATGCGGCCTCGTATTATCTATTACTGTCTTCTTCAGCTGGTTTTGATATATATTCTTACTCGACCCAGCCCCCAACTCATTAATTCTCCACCACTATACAATAGTTTAAATCTTTCATGTTCAATTTTCTTAGTATTTACGATGATACGACTGCCAGATTTTAATTCAATTAATTTTTGAATTATTCCATCCCATGTGGCAGGGTTCATGCAAGTTGCATTGATATAGATAATATCAGCACTTTTTATATTTGTTTCAAGAAAATTTCTATTAATAAAATTAATTTTCATAACTTTTTTACTAATAGTATCATAATACTTTTTATCATTTTTCTTGATTAATGAACGACATTTTTTTATTTGTTCATTTGACAGATTGTACAGATCATGTAACAACTCTATACCATATGCTTTGCCTAGATTGAAAAATAAAGCTGCTGAAAAAACAGCTTTCCCAGAACCGCTACCCAAATCATAAAATATTTCACCCGTTTTTGGCTGACATCTTTCTAACAGTGTAAAAAAAGATAAAAAATCAACTTCGCCATATACAAAATCATCATTTTTGATGGACAGTCGTTTTAGTTCTTTTTTCGAAAGACGAGATGCATTAACTCCTCTGTATAATTTACCTAATAATGCTTCAATTTTTTTTACATCGTTCCATTGAGGATGTTCTTTTAGGCGGTTGTTAAGAGCCCGCTTAATGAAATATGGATTTACTTTATATATCCACAACCATGGTATCCACACAAATAAATTAATAATGATAAAGGTATAGGTAAAATTCATATCAATCATCTTTTACAATCTTGCATTATTATCACTCCAAGAAAGACATCAAATCAAAATATACACATTATAGCTTCTTCTAACAATGAATAGATGATTAAAAAAATTGTTTTCGATGTAATAGGCAAGTAGAATATTTTGAAACCTTTATTATATTATATTCCGCCGCAAATGATCAGCAAGGGATTTAAAATGAAATTTTCTAAAAGAAAAATCGCAATTATTGGAGCCGGCCAATCAGGTCTACAACTAGCAATTCATTTGCAACAACAAAAAAATTATACCATTTCATTATATACAGATCGCACAGCTGACCAAATTCGTTGCGGGCGACTCATGTCTAGCCAGGTATTGTTTAATACCGCCACTCAAAGAGAAAAAGTACTTGGCCTTAATTTTTGGGATAATCAATGTACGCATAATACGTCGGTTACCTTTTCATTATCTCCGACAAACTCTAAAGAACAGGCTATTCACTGGGTAGGATATATTGATCCATACCAGTCAATTGATCAACGTCTTAAACTACCACGATGGATGGAAAAATTTGAAGAACTAGGTGGAGAATTGATTGTCAAAAATATCGATTTAAAATCATTAGATCAAATTACAAATGATCATGAATTAACAATTGTCGCCACTGGCAAACGAGAAATAAGTCAATTATTTTTACGTAACGATAATCGTTCACCCTTTAATGCTCCACAACGTGCGCTAGCGGGTTTAGCAGTAAAAAATATGCTGCCTTCGTTCACTCCACCCGGAACTCATTTTGTTGTTATTCCAAATGTAGGAGAGTATTTTACAACACCAGGATTAACCCATAATGGCGATTGTGAAATGATGGTATTTGAAGGAATACCAGGAGGACCATTTGATAGTTGGGACACTATTACATCTCCCGAAGCTTTTCTTGATCATGCAAAAACCTTGCTCAAATTATTTATTCCATCGGAAGCGGAACGCTGCTCTGCCATTAAACTAGCTGATGAAAATGCATTTCTTGCGGGTCGATTTACACCTACTGTTAGACATCCAACTTATATTTCTGGTTGTGGTAAGGCTGTTATTGGTCTTGGCGATACTATTGTATTAAATGATCCCATCGCAGCACAGGGCGCAAATCATGCTTGTAAATCTGCATTTTTGTATGGTGAAGCAATCATACAACATGACGATAAGCCATTTGATGAAAAGTGGATGCATGAAGTCGCAGAATTATCCTGGAATACACATGGTCGCCCAGCGTGTGAGTTAAGTGAATTATTCTTAATGCCATTAAGAAAGAGTGATTTAGCATTGTTTAAATCTGCAAGTGAGAATAAAACATTAGCAAATCGAATTGCTAATGGTCTTGATGATCCAGCAAGCATGTCATGGTTATTAAAACAAAATTCAATGACGATTAACTTTTAATTTGATTAAAAAATCTTTTACGCATTATCGTGGGCTGCTAATGGAACGCCATCATTGGTCTATATGCTTTTGAATGTTCTACTTTGCGATTAAAGACATTATAAGTATGTTATAATGCTTGCGCCGCTGTTGTTTTTCCTGCTCCACTTGGCCCTGCAATAATGATAACGCGCGACATCAACTCACTTCTTTCGCTTCTTTCGCATAGATCATCTGCTGCATTTGTTTCAACTGCCCTTCTATCATCGCTTTTTCCTCCGCTAACTCCCATTTCTCCCTGGTTAACAGTTTATTTTGATCCTGTGCATTACACAGCAATTTTTTTGTATCCGTTAATTGTTGATTCAGTATTTTATTATCACTTTGTAATGCCATTAATTCAGTTATTTTATTTTCAAACTTCTTTTCCAATTCTCTATATTGTTTCTGCCAATGCTCACTCATCTTTTGATTTTCTATATGAGATTTTTCACATTGTTTTATTTTATCTTTCATGGATTCTTTATCTGATAAAACTTCCTGATAATTTTTTTCTAATTGTACATAAGAATGATTTAACAACTGATGTTGTTGATGCATTTCAATATATTGATGATGTTGAATTGCTAACTGCTCTCTCGTATTTTTTAACTCAAGTTGTAATTGTTGTTTATCACGTTCAAATTGTTGTTGATCTAATAATCGCTGCTCCCGTGTTAATTCACGATAATGCTCCAAATTTTGTTGCGTTTGTTGATGTAATCGCTGTAATTCATCAATTCTATCTTGCTTCTCCTGAAGCTGACACAAAACACCATCTTGCTTATCACGCAAAGATTGATTTTCTTTATGTGCAAACTGAAGTGCCTGCTCTAACGTTAATTTTTCATTCGTCAAATCTGTCTTGTCTTGCTGCCACCGATTAAATAACTTTTGCCAGCGTCGATTATTATTTTTATATTTTTCGAGTTCACTTTTTAATGCTTGAAGTTCTTGTTTATACGCTTCTTCTGTTGGAAGAAATTGCTGCGCGGATTGAGTAATAACTCCCTCCCACAATCCTTTCATTAAACCCACTAAATCATGCGGTAGGTTTTCTTTTGAAGTAATAGCATGGGTCGCCTGCTGCATATCTTTCCATTTACGCAGATGCTGATTGATAGTCCCAATACTACCCGTCCCTAAAATACCCCTAACATTTTCAATGGTAACGTTTCGGCCTAGGCCTTTTAATTCATGAGCGGCAGTTGCGACATCGTGATAAGTGATTCCTGGGCGGGACATAAGTCATTCCTTTCGTATTGATACATATTACGTATTTTACCGTATCGTAAATAATTAGCAATAGTCTAACTCAAGTCATTGTTAAGCGTAGATAAGATTATTTATCCATAGTATCAATAAGCTACGCGTGCTAAACTACTAAAAAATACTAGTAAAATAGGAATAAAACAGGAACTATAAAGGACAACTAAACCTAATGAATAAACATTATTGGGTGTATATCTTATATTGTGAAAATAATTGCTATTATACTGGCTATACGACTGATTTAACAAAACGATATGAAGCGCATTTGGAGGGCACTGCCAGTAAATACACGCGAAGTTTCAAGCCATTAAAAATCGCACAATATTGGAAAGTTAAAAATAAGTCCATCGCAATGCAATTAGAAAATCGTATTAAAAAATTATCGCGTCAAAATAAAGAAAAAATAATCAATAATCCAGATTTACTACACATTTATTTCGGAGTTTAAAAATGCAGAAGGAAATAATAATGAAAAGCTTTAAAAGTATAATGTTTATTATATTAAGTCTTACAGTTATAGCACCTTTATCTGCCCAAGCAGATTTAATTCAACCTATATTGCCAAATTCACTCGCATTAAAATGGTTTAATGCCGCTAACCTTCCAAAAGGGGCACAATTAACCATTCTGACTGGCAATCCGCAAAAAAAAGAATTTTATGTTGCCCGTTTAAAATTGCCAGCTAATTTCAATATTCCATCGCATAGTCATGTAACTGATGAATATAATACAGTCATCTCTGGAACTTATTATCTGGGCATAGGAAAGAATATTGATAAGAATCATAGTATTGCTTTACCATCTGGCAGCTTTATTAAATTTCCCGCAGGTACAATTCATTACGGTTTTACTAAAGAAGAAACAATTATCGAAATTAGTGGCATTGGCCCATGGAGAACTATTCCTAAAAAATTAGTATAATTATTCATTATCAGTAAAAGAACGTGAGCAAAAATGGCATGATTTTTTAAGGAACAATGTAAAAGTTTTAGTAATAGAATGCGATAATCAAATCATCGGGTTTGTAAGCTTATGTCCTTAAATGAAGTTCGTTACCAAAAAACTATCTCAAATAACTTTGCATTCAAGCCATTGCAAGAATCAGATTTAACTTTATTATATAAATGGCTTAATGAACCTCATGTTAAAGAATGGTGGGATGATCATTTAACTGACGAAGAAATTAAATCCAAGTACAAAGAGAGGATTGGAGATAGTGTAGTTGTACCATTTATTGTTTTCTTAAACGATAAACCAATTGGATTCATTCAATACTATCAAGCTAGCAAAGTTGGCGATGGATGGTGGCCAAACGAAACAGAAGGAACTATTGGGATTGATCAATTTATCGGCGAGAAGAGTTTAATTAATCGTGGGATAGGAACAAAGATGATACGTGCATTCATCGATTATCTTTTTCATAATCCTGATATTAAAAAAATCATTACTGATGTTGATCCAAAAAACCTTCGTGCCATCCGCTGTTATAAAAAAGTCGGGTTTGTGTTTATTAAAGAAATGATGACACCTGATGGATTAGCCCTTCTAATGGTCATAGAAAAAAATAAAATGCTTAATTCTGTTTCTTTGCCTATTCATTTTGAAAAAGCGGCTACACAACACCAAGATATGATCTTTTCATGGCTGTCAGAGCCGCACATGCAAGAATTCTGGGACAATAGTCAAGAACATAAAGATGATATTCTTAATTTTATCCATGGCCGTAAACAACATTATTTTTATGGAACAACTCAATATTGGGTCGGATATATAGATAATCAGCCATTTTGTTTTTTATTAAGCGATCAAATGCTAAGAGAACAAAATGATTTATCTGATCTTCATCGCGAGTATTTATCGAAGACAGGGCATACCATCTCACTTGACTTTGGGATAGGTAATAAAAATTTCTTGGCAAAAGGACTAGCTGCACCTACATTAAAAGCGTTTACTGAGTTTTATAAAAATAAAATTGATTCAAATGCTGATACTTTTTTTATTGATCCCAATACAAATAATCCACGCGCTTTTCATGTATACGAAAAAGCAGGATTTAAAATGGTCGGTTATTACTATGCAAAGCAAGGATTTTTTAAAGAAGAAAAATCATGCCTCATGGTAATTTTGATATAATCCTAATTAGTTCAATTTGCAAATGGACTTGATGACCCTGCAAGTATGTCATGGATATTAAAACCAGACTCTTAGATAATTAATTCCTCAAACATCACATCAACTAAATTCCGTGTAATCATATTTATCACTGCTTTTTAAATGTATAACTTAGTTGTACTATAATAATTAGGAAAATAATATAGAGATAACCTATGCGCTTACGACAGAGATATAAAAAGCATGCTAAAAAGAAGCATGATGATAATGTGACTGATATATTTTCTTTTGTCCCTGATGAAGTTCTTTTGTATATGTTTTCTTTTTTTGGGGTGGCGGATTTATTAAGTCTTTGTGCAGTATCCCAACGAATGAGAAAGTTAGCTAGTGATGACTGGCTTTGGAAGCGTTTTATATTAAATTATTTAACTAATGATGAAGAAGATAAACTTAATCAATCTTGCATGACATTTTTTTTTACGCAACATAAAGCATCGAAAATAAGCGGGCTATTTAATAAAGTCAGGAATGAAGAATTACGGTTTGAATATCTTAGTTATTATGAGATTGAAAAAGATTTTCGTGTATGTCCTACCCCATTATTAATTTCTTACGCATTTTTTTTGAATGTCAATCCCGTGACATGTACTGAGCTCAAATACCTATTTGTAGTCGATCAACAAACGATAGCAAATCATTTACTTAAAAAACTTCCCGTTATCTACCATTCTAATGATTTAGTGTTGAAAGAAATATATAGATTTGTCTCCAAGGTTATTCCAAGCAGTATACCACCTAACGCCTATACTCATACCATTTACCAAACAAATCACGATTTTCCACTTCTTTACCTATACGCCGCATTGCAAAAATGTGCAGAGAAGAATCCATATGAAATGATTTTTTTTAAAGGTCCCTCTTTTTTTAGGGAATTAAATGATTTTTTAGCTCAAGATGGACTGCAAGGTAATAAATTAATAATTTTAGGTGAAACATTAATGGCAAATCCTGAAATAGTATATACAGAAAAAACCATTACTTTTTTACGGGATATGCTAGGTTTTTTAAAAAATACGGCCGTGACCTGTGACGACCTTTTTGGCTATTACCAAAACTCTTTACATGCAGCACGTTTACGCTAACCTTGCAGTAGTTATGGTAGGGCGCTCAATGTGGCAGCAACAGATGTGCCGCTGATTGATGAAATCGCCAAATTAAATGGTGTAAGACGAAATTAACGGGAGACTACGCATTCCTTCATAATATTGTTTATATGGCCGCTTATATTCTAATTATAACCGGCCATATAAGTCAATTCATCATTCCCTATTGGCCATCTATAGCTTGATTATAAACGGCCATATAAATACGCCTGGTCGTCACTATTCTTCAATTCTGAGATGCTCCTTATTAACAAATTATTTTCTTCTCGCGCAAACAGTAAAATTAATTTGAATGTTCGACCATTGAAAAACCAAAAATAACTAAGCGAATAAAAAAAAGAGTCATTATTTTATCCATTACTTCTTCTGATAAAGTTCGTTGTACTATTTGTTTCATTATTTGTTCCATATAATTATTTTTTATTTTGTTTGAATAATGGTAGATATTTACCATAACCACGTTTTTTTAAATCATTTACAGGAATAAATTCGAGTGCAGCCGAATTCATGCAGTATCTTTTATTTGTGGGTGGTGGACCATCATCAAAAACATGTCCTAGATGAGATTGTGCATGCGTCGACAAAACTTCTGTTCTTTCAGGTAAAATACTCGTATCTGGTCTTAAAATAATATTTTTTGACTCAAGCGGCTTAGTAAAACTCGGCCAGCCAGTTTTAGAATCATATTTATCTAACGAACTAAAAAGCGGTTCTCCTGAAACAACATCAACGTAAATTCCAGGCTCTTCATTATTCCAGTATTCATTTTCGAAAGGCGGTTCAGTTCCAGCTTCTTGTGTGACATGATATTGCATGGGTGTTAATTTTTGTTTCAAAATAGCATCACTTGGTTTTTGATAAGTTTGATCAGTCATCGCTGTGGTTGCGATACTAAAAAAAAATAAAATAACAGCAATTATGTATTTCATAATAATTTATGTTCCAAAGGTAATATTGCTATCCTCAACATCTTTTCCTTCTTGAAAAACAAGAAGTTCTAAGGATAGATTAAATATTATATCAAATCCAATAATTAGATAATATACTATTCTTTTCATATAAAAAATTTCAGAATGAGATATGTGAAGTTTTAAGAGAAAATCTAAGTTTCGATGAAAAATAAGAAGTTAAAGGATGAACATGAATAAAGAAGCTAATGCAGTTAAAGCAACTCATAGTCATCTACAACACATCATGGCAAGAAGATGTGCCAACATAGTTCGTGTTTTGAATTTCCTAGGATTAGTTGCATGGCCAATTATTGATTTTACCTTTCGTTTTATTATAGCAAATCAACTACTCACAGCAGGCATGCTGATGGCCTATGATTGGAACACTTCTGTTTTATTAGCTGCACAAGAATATCCTGTTCCTTGGTTAAATCCGAATTTAGCGGCATTTTTAGGAATTTTAGCTGAGATTGGCGGCGGCATATCACTCCTATTAGGATTATTAACTCGACTAGGTGCCTTAGCGATTCTTATTCTTGGGTTAGCCGCACAACTTTATTATGTCACGCTGGATGCAAATTTATTTTGGATAACCTTAATGGCAGGCTATGTGTTAAGAGGTCCTGGACCTATTTCGCTTGACCATTTACTAAAACATGGTTTTAACCGAAGTCCTATACCATTTGCAACATTCACCACAAATTTTTTTGATACGACACGTTCGACGTTTTCAGGAATTTATTTACTATCTTTAAGAATTTGGCTTGGCCTAACTTTTTTACTTGTTAGTTACAAAGATTTTATGCCATTAAATCAAGTTCATTTTCTTGAAGCATGGTTTCCTATTCACTCAGCAAAATTTATTTTTCCGAATGTTGCAATACTGATATCGTTATTGCTTTTCTTAGGATTCTCCACACGACTATTATCGCTATTTGTTTTTATCTTAATTTGTCTTGCTTTTAAACCAATTAGCATTGTAGTTAATCCTGTTTACTGGATGATGGCAATAGGATTATTTTTTGGTTTTGGACCAGGCCCATTTTCAATTGATTACTTAATTTTAAGCTTACTAAAAAAACAGTATCCTCAATTTTCTGGCAAACCAGCTTTTAATCTTGAAAATTTACCACACGTCGTCATTGTCGGCGCTGGTTTTGGTGGTATGACTTGTGCAAAAGCTTTACGAGATATTCCAGTCAAAATTTCACTAATTGATCGCAGAAACTACCATCTTTTTCAACCACTTTTATACCAGGTTGCAACCGGTGGTCTTTCACCTGCTGATATCGCAATTCCCATACGCTCAATTTTTAAAAATCAGTTTAATATTGAAGTATTACTTGGAGAAGTTAATGCAATCGATAAGGAAAATCATATATTGCATACTCAAAATTTACAAATTCCTTATGATTATTTAGTCATTGCAACAGGTGCCACACATAGTTATTTT
This sequence comes from Gammaproteobacteria bacterium, assembly GCA_013288125.1. Lineage (GTDB taxonomy): Bacteria > Pseudomonadota > Gammaproteobacteria > DSM-16500 > DSM-16500 > Aquicella. The sequence goes on along the minus strand of JABDCN010000008.1, from coordinate 42,769 downwards.
GGCAAAGATGATTGGGCACCTTTTGCGCCAGGTTTAAAACAAATTGAAGATGCAATCTCAGTACGTAGTAAACTCGTAGAAACATTTGAACTCGCTGAAATGGCAGCAGATGAAAATGAAAGAAAACATTTATTAACATTTGTGATTATTGGAGGAGGTCCAACAGGTGTAGAATTAGCAGGTGCTATTGCTGAATTATCCCGTTATGGAATGGAAAAAAACTATCGTCACTTCGATCCAGCTTCAGCTGAAATTATTTTGATACAATCTGCTCCTAGAATCATACCAACATTTTCAAAAATTATTTCTAAGAGTGCGCAACAATCTTTAGAAAAGATGGGTGTAAAAATTCTCTTAAACAGTAGAGTAGAACAAGTCGATGAAGATGGTGTCATAGTTAAAGGTCAAAAAATTTATACAAAATCAATTTTATGGGCTGCAGGTGTGACTGCCTCACCCGCTGCTAAATGGTTAGGTGTTGAAGCTGATCCTGCAGGTCGCGTTAAAGTTAAAGAAGATCTTAGTATTCCCAATTACTCCAATATATTTGCTATTGGTGATACAGCATCTACTATCAGCTGGAACGGCAAACCCGCGCCAGGTATTGCACAAGCAGCAAAACAAGCCGGGTCACATGTGGCCAAGCTTATTTCTCAAATAATTTATAATGAATCTCCAACTAAAGAATTTAAATATAAACATCTTGGTATGCTTGCAACCATTGGCCGTAAATCGGCGGTTGCTGAATTTAATTATATTAAACTTAAAGGTGCAATAGCCTGGTGGTTTTGGGTATTTGCCGATATTTTCTTTTTAGTAGGCGCACGCAATCGATTAAGTGTTATTTTAAATTGGGCATGGTCATATTTCACTTATCGAGCAAATAATCTTTTGATTACTCAAAGGTCTTTTGAAGTACAAAAAACATTTCAAGAACATGATAAATGATTCTCTGCATTTTTTGTAACTTCCCACGCTTCTGTAGCCGTGAAATACACTAAGTTATACTTTCGCGGCTAACACATCGACTTGTTCAATCGTCGGCGGCTGAGAAAATAACTCTGGTGCTTTAGCAAATAACGCTTCAGCAATTTTTCCTGTCAAATGCGCTTTGCGACCAGCTTCATTTTGAAAAGCATCGAAAATACCAAACGTAGTTTGACTAAGGCGTAGCGCAAACCAAACAATGGTTTCTGTTTCTGCTTGCGCGAGAGCTAGACCTCCGCGTAAAAAATTTTCTACCTCAGTTTCTTTTCCTGGCTTACTTTCTAAGCGTGCAAGAATTCCTAATTTCAGGTTGCTAGTCATATTTAATAGCTCCATAATTAATTATATAAATCTAGAACGTCATTGTTCCCTTATTGTAATAGTGTTACATTTATTAAATAATAATGGAACTTAGCACTTCATCGAAAATTTTTAAACCAAAAGCAATATATTGTTTCTTATTTAACAAAGGGACTTTATGACAGACTCAATTTTTGTTGAAGCATTAATGCGTTTGGATAAAGCATTTAAATTCTCTGATATCAATCAAGAAGCCTTAGAAAAATTAAAATATCCTAAAGCGATTTTGCAAGTATCAATACCATTACGACGAGATAATGGAAGCTTACAAATCTTTACAGGCTACCGAGTACATCATAATGATATTCGAGGACCTACTAAGGGAGGCATACGCTATCATCCCAATGTAACCCTTGAAGAAGTTAAAGCACTTGCATTCTGGATGACAATCAAATGTTCGGTGATAGGCATTCCTTTTGGCGGGGCTAAAGGCGGAATTACTGTAGACCCCAAACAACTTTCACGATTAGAGATTGAACGTCTGAGTCGAAGCTATATCGACTCAATTAAAAATTTCATTGGACCTGATAAAGATATTCCAGCACCAGATGTTTATACTAATGCCATGATAATGGGCTGGATGATGGATGAATACTCAAAAATCAGTGGTCAATATACTCCAGCTGTTATTACTGGAAAACCAATTCCACTTGGCGGAAGTCAAGGTCGAGAGGATGCAACTGGCAGAGGTGCGTTTATATGTATTCAGGAATTAAGAAAGAAAAAAAATTGGAAGAGTCAAGAAATCCGCGTAGCAATACAAGGATTCGGAAATGCAGGACAACATATAGCACAGTTACTTTATGACGCAGGCTATAAAATAGTTGCTATTAGTGATTCTCAAGGTGGAATTTTTCGTCCCGAAGGTTTTGATGTTCCTAGTATTATTCATATAAAAAATAACAGTAAAAAAATTCAAGCAGTCTATTGCACAAATTCGGTATGCGAGTCAATTGAAGCAACCAATATTACAAATGAAGAATTACTTGAATTAGATGTTGATTTATTAATTCCAGCAGCTTTAGAAAATCAAATCACAAAAGATAATGCTGCAAAAATCAAAGCACCTATTATTGTTGAGATAGCTAATGGCCCCACTACTTTAGAAGCTGAAGTCATTTTAATTAAAAATGGAAAAATGATTATTCCAGATGTTTTAGCGAATGCAGGTGGAGTCGTAACAAGTTATTTTGAATGGGTACAAAATAAAGCGGGTTATTATTGGACTTTGGAACAAGTTCATCAACGCTTACAAGAAATCATGGTACGAGAATTCCTGGCTGTCTATCAATTAATGGAGAGCCATAAAACAGATATGCGAACAGCAGCTTATATCCATGCATTAAATCGTCATGTAGAAGCTGTTCTTGCACAAGGAACAGAAAGTTATTTTGATGGAACGTAATGTACTTAAGAATTACTTTTTCGGATCATTTCATTCCATTCCGCAGGATTGACAAATACAGTCGTACGCGGTCCCATCCCATCAAGTTGCATAATGGTTTCGCCAGTCGTCCAGACATAATGATGAGCATTAGCAGGAACAATTTGAAACCCGCCAGGAGTTAAAGCTGTCGATTGTGATTTATCCACTTTATCGCCCATACCAACATTCAATGTGCCTGAAAGAACCGTGACTTCTTCGTCTGTGGAGTGCCAATGTGATGGAATGACAAAACCATCAGGCAATTTAAATCTGATCGTATAAGGTACAGCTTGACTCAAATCACCTCGTAATAATACAATTTGCGCACCTTTAGGAAAGCCAGGGGCAGGATGAAATTTAACATCATCGGCTTTTATTAATATAGGGCTAGCACTTTGGTTATTATCAGCAGCAGATAGCCCTGATAGTGCAATTAAACTGGTTGATAAAGAAATGATAAATAATATTTTTTTTGATGATTGACGCATAATGAATCTCCTTATCATTAAGTCCAACAGTTAAATAATATTATAACAAATCTCCCAAAAAATTGATGCTAGAAAAGCGAAACCATGCTTCAATTAATCATTGCCCGCAATTCACACGGCAATCCTACTTTCAAACATTCATTAAGGAGAAATGAATGACAGTAAAACAAAAACTGCATCTGAAAATAGCTTGTAAGAAGGAAAATATAATCAATTTAGAGAAGGATAGATGATGATATCTAAACATATCGCTAAGGTTAATGGCACCAAGATATTTTATCGAATAGCAGGTGAAGGAAGTCCAGTCGTACTTCTTCATGGATTTGCTCAAACCAGTCACATGTGGAATCCATTACTAACTAAGCTTGCAAAAAAGCATACCGTTATCATTCCCGATTTGCGTGGTGCAGGTGCATCTGAAAAAACATTAACTGGATATGATAAAAAAACAATGGCCAAAGATATCCATGAACTTGTTAAATTACTTGGATTTAAAAAAATCATGATAGTTGGCCATGATATAGGATTAATGGTTGCTTATGCTTACGCAGCGCAATTTCCAAATGAAACCGATAAAGTTATTTTAATGGATGCTTTTTTACCCGGCATTGGAAATTGGAAAGATGTTTGGTTATTACGCGACTTATGGCATTTTCACTTTTATGGAAAAGTTCCTCTTGCTCTCGTTAAAGGACGTGAACGAATTTATTTAGAACATTTTTGGAATGACTTTGCTGCTAACCCCAAAAAATCCGTTTCAGAAAAAGATAGAAAAATTTATGCTAAAGCTTATGCGCAAAAAAATGCAATGCGATCAGGTTTTGAATATTTTAAAAATTTCGAACAAGATGCAAAAGATTTTGTATTCTTTTCTAAAAAGAAATTAAGTATGCCTTTTTTGATTTTAACAGGAGAAAAAGCGTCAGGAAATTTTCTCATTGAACAAGCAAAAATAGTTACCAGTCATGTTCAAGGACAAGTAATACCCGGCGCAGGACATTGGCTAATGGAAGAAGCGCCTAAAAAAGTAATACCATCCATTATTAAATTTTTAAATTAATTATGCTAAAAGAATAATTCATGACTTACTACCAAAGGACTATATAATCGCATCGTTGTTTTTATCTGTGCATATCATAAGGAAATGATCAATGAAAAAAATGAAAGCTGTTCAAGTAAATAAATCGGGCGACTGGGAAGCAATCGAAAGAGATTTAGTGATGCCCGCAATTAATCAAGTGCGCATTAAAGTAGAAGCCTGTGGTGTATGTCATTCAGATATTTATGTGAAAAAAAACTTGGCGCGCATATTTATTTAAATTCTGAAAACAACAATATTATTACTGAATTACAAAAGTTAGGCGGTGCCCGGGTAATTTTAGCAACTGCACCCAGTGGAAAATCTATTTCACCTTTAGTGGATGCTCTTGGCAACAAAGGTGAGCTTGTAATTGTAGGAGCTTCGAATGATCCCATCGAAGTCATTTCAATCCAACTTATCCGCCGAAATCGTTCCATTAAAGGCTGGCCCTCCGGCAGTGCTATTGATTCTGAAGATACATTGAAGTTTTGTGCGCTAACTGGAATTCGTCCGATGATCCAACAATATCCTCTTGATAAGGCAGGAGATGCTTTCGAAGATATGATGTCAAATAAAGCGAGATTTCGTTCGGTTATCACAATGAATTAGAGGTAACAACAATGAGTGATTTAATAAAAAATCCACAAATATTTAATTCAAGAGATTGTTTAGCTTTGTCTTCAAAAGTTTTTAAGAAAAAAATGAACTAGCCAATGGAAAATGCACACATACAATGGGCCCATGATGTTTTAAAAAAACAAAATTATCAAATTCAATGTAAAATACCTGATATCGTTCAAGATAATCCGTGGTCAACTGTTTATCGCTTTAAAACAAATAAAGGTTTTGTATTCTTAAAAAAAGTACCCTCTGCATTATTATTAGAATCAAGTGTCATAACACTATTACGAACAGAATTTCATGCCAATGCTCCTATTATTATTGCTAACAATCAGGAACAGCAGTGTTTTTTAATGAAAGATGCTGGTATACAGTTACATCACTATTATAAGAAAAGCTTCAATATTAATATCTTAATTCAAACGATGCTGTCGTATACAAGCTTGCAAATATCAGCAACTAATAAAACACAGTATTTTTTTGATCTCGGGGTACCAGATTGGAGGATGGTAAATTTACCAAAATTATACAATGATTTAATTAACCAAGAATCTCTTTTAATTGAAGACGGTCTAAACAAAGATGATTTAATCAAATTGAAAATTTTGGAATCTAAACTATCATTTTTATGCGAACAATTATCGAATTATAAAATAAAAGATACGTTTGGTCATGCTGATTTTCATGACAAAAATATATTAATTAACTCAGACACTGGTCAAACAACTATTATCGATTTAGGTGAAGTCGTTATTACTCACCCATTTTTTTCACTCCATAATTGTCTACACATGGCAAAAGAGAACTTCTCTTTAACCGATAATGAATATGACCAATTACAGGTATCCTGTTTTGAACCATGGCTTGAATTTGAATCGCAGCAAAATTTATTTGATATATCCTCTATTATTAACCAATGTTGGTCTATTCACGCTGCATTAGGCGAATATCGTCTTATACAAAGCATCCACAAAAATGACTTTCAAAAACTACATAGGCAAGGTAGATTATCACGAAAACTTAGCCACTGGCTTAACCTATAGCATAAACAGAAATCGAATCTATTGAGTGAAAAGGTAAGTATAATATGTATTTACAAATTGCCGCTTTTCAAGGCCATATACAAGAAGGTAACAGCAACGTTAATTTAGATAAAGTATTAGAGCAGACGGAACTCGCAGAAAAGCGGAGTATCGATATTTTATGTTTTCCTGAAAGTTATCTACATGGCTATTTTGCTAATAAAGAAGATGCAATCAAACACGCAATTAATTTACAAAGTGAAGATTTTTTAAATTTATGTAAATTATTTTCAAAATTCAACCATACAACTGTTTTGTTTGGACTAAATGAATTAGATAATGATGGTATTTACAATACTGTTGTCGTGATTGAAAAAGGACAGTGTATCGGTAAATACAGAAAAGCATACACCTACTCACCATATGATTATTATTCAGTAGGCCGTGATTTCCCCATTTTTGAAAAGAAAGGGATAAAATACGGTATTATTATTTGTTTGGATAGTGCTTATCGTGAACCTGCTCATATTGCTGCACTAAAAGGTGCACGCATTATCTTTTGCCCTTCTTTTAATCGTATCGCAAAAGAAGCGCGCATGTTGCATTACTTACATCGTAACAGTTCACGCAGTTGTGATGGCTGACCGATGGCACAGTTGTGACTAAGCTTGTTTGATAAATTGCTCCCCCACGGTTGGGTAAATTTTTTTGGAAGCAAAAAATTCTTTAACCTTCATATATGTCACTGTATTATCAAAGTATACATTTATTATATACTTTGAATTTATTTTCTCAAATATAATGAGGCAAACCTCGCGCTATGTCCTTGTAAATACCGTGATGTAATATATTGAAGCAAGTGTCCGATTTAATAATAGCGCAGCTAGTAATGTGTTACAAAAAATGGCGGCTAAACCTAATGAATAAACATTATTGGGTGTATATCTTATATTGTGAAAATAATTGCTATTATACTGGCTATACGATTGATTTGAAAAAACGATATGAAGCCCATTTGAATGGCACAGCCAGTAAATATACGCGAAGTTTCAAGCCATTAAAAATCGCACAATATTGGAAAGTTAAAAATAAATCCATTGCAATGCAATTAGAAAATCGTATTAAAAAATTATCGCACGCTGCATCCTATTTAAAATCTCTTTCATGTTCTAACAACCATTGCTTTCGAACAATCCCGCCGCCATAACCACCTAGATCACCGTTTGCATTGATAACACGATGACATGGAATAATAATAGCTAATTGATTTGAACCATTTGCTCGGCCTACTCCTCGAGATGCTGTCGGTGCATTGATTGATTTTGCAATATCCAAATAAGAACGAGTTTCTCCTGGAGGAATTTTCAATAGTGCTTTCCATACCTTTTTTTGAAAAGGCGAACCGATTAAGTGAATCGGAGTATTAAATATAAAATTTCGTCCATTAAAATAATTCGCTATTTCAATTTCAATACTTTTAATAATTTTTGTTTCACCAGGAATAATGGCAGCATTTAATTTTTTCCTTAATATTTTTACTTCAATTTCTAAACCGCGTCGATCAACAAATTCCAGTAAGTACAAGCCATCTTCATCAGCGATAGCAATCATGGGCCCAAGTTTCGTATCTATCCATGCTGCTTTTAAAATTAAATGGTTCGCGCGCGTTGGTACCGCTCCCATTATTTTTGAGAAAGCATCACGAAAACCGCTACTGGATTCATATCCCGTTGTTAATTGTACATCGATGACAGAACTTCCTTCTTTAATATGTTTTAAAGCTAACCCCATGCGTCTTGCTCTTGCATATTCAACAAATGTCATTCCAAATCTTTTTTTAAACTGTCTCCTGGCAGTTGAAACATCAACAGATAACAATTGACGCAAATCCTGTTCTTTCCAGCGTTTCTCTGGATTACTTTCAATTGCTTCTACTAAAATTTTAATAACATCAGATACTTGATTGGGATGAGACAAGGGTTGACAACGTTGACAAGGTCTAAAAGAAGCAAGTAATGCTTCTTTGACTGTTTTAAAGAACTCACAATTTTCTAATTTTGGTTTTCTAGCGGAACAAGTAGGCCGGCAAAATACACCTGTCGTTTTTACACCAACATAAAAAATGCCTTCATAGGCTGAATTTTTTTCAATTAAAGCCTGATAGTATTCTTGTCTTTTTTTAAAATCTAACATTAGTCGGTGATCTCATTTCAGTAATCTATTTCTCCGCCCTATTATAGTCAATTTATAATTTATTACCGCCGAAATTCAGGCATCGATTTTTAAATAAAGTGTACGCCTATTCCTTTAGAAAAAATTAAATAAACCTTTTCTATCATTTCGGAGCGAACTTGCGTATTTTATCGTTATTAATATTTTGTTAATAATTTTCAGATACAATTACCTAAAATAACATTTAATACAACGAGGTACGCCATGTTTTTCCGACCTAAAGAACCATCTAGCACAGACATTTCTACATCAACATCGTCATCGTCAGAAAATGATGAGATCACAATTCAAGGTTATAATAAAGTAATAGGGATTATCAGTAAGTATGATGTGTGGAACCAATTACTAGAAATAATGAGCACATTGTTAAGCAACGATAAAATATGGTCAACCCTAAAGGAACAAGCCTCAGAAGAATACCAAATTAGCGATTACGAATACATTGAAGAAGTGATTAAGCTATTGAATTTGATGCAAACTTCAAATGATAAAACATTAATAAAAGAAAAATGGGAACTTATTAAATCCAGTTTGAATATATATCGTATACCTGTAGATGAGAGAATTCTGTTTTCAAAACAAGACGAACCAGATGAAAAACTTTTAAGAAAAAGTGTAATCAATATAATTGGCCCTAGGTACCATATTGTTCCGGTTCCTTTGTTATATCAGATACAAGTAGACGCACATAAATGTAGGACAGATACCAACGATGCGGCACCACAACTAATGTCAACAACGACACCAACGACACCAACGACACCAACGACACCAACGACACCAACGACACCAACGACACCAACGACACCAACGATAACAATAACATTCCATCAATAGAGTTTAAGGGTTTATTGATGTCTGTTGGCATGAAAAAGCAGCTGCTTACGCTACGGCCCTTGTTCATATTCACTACTTCAAAACTTTTCACGCCCTGTGTCGATAGCACGAATAATTTTCTCAATCTTTATGCGCTGTCTTTGCCAAATGACCGACATTAACACGAACAAAGATTGAATCTCCTAGTGCTGTTAATATGTCACCAGCATATACTTCACACAGTACACGAGTTGCGCGTTTGACTTCACCTTCGATGCGTGCTTTAAGTATCAGTGGTACACCCAAAGGCGTTGGCTTGATGTATTTCACACCAAGCGTACCCGTCACGCAATCGATGCGTGGCAATGTTCCAATTTCGCGGTCTTCATTACGATAGTGATTTGCCATTGCAGTCCAATTAGAGTGACAGTCAATGAGACAACTAATTAATCCACCATACACCAATGATGGCCAGCCAACATAACGATCATCTGGCAAGTGTGTCATGACAACATGTAGGTTATCAGTGTCCCAATAGCTTTTTATCCGCAAGCCATTTGTGTTTTTAGAACCACAACCAAAGCATACCCCGTCTGGTGCGACAAGATCTTGTAAGGCTAAATTGTTTGTATTCATAGGCGTATTTTTTCCGTTGGTTAATCTGTGCTGAGCTATATCAACATCTGTATATTTTTTAATAATCATTTAAACAAATCAGCGTGCGTTCCTGTTCTAATAAATGTGATGCGATTCTCATTTATGATATATATAAGCAACCAATCTGGTTCAATATGACATTCTCTACAATCCTTATATTCTCCTTTTAATGGATGATCTAAATGTTTTTTTGCTAACGGTTTTTGGCTAATTAAATCAGATATAATGTCATATAATTTTTTAATATCCTTGCCTCTTTTCTTTATAAGTTTAAAATCTCTCTTAAAACTAGTTTTATAGCCTGGTTTTAACATTATTCATCCAATTTTTTAAACAAATCATCCACATCTTTACAAATGGTTACGCCCTTTCCTTTTCTTGTCTCTCTGATTGCACGGGCTGTTTTTGCATTTGGGATTTTCAACTCTAAAGGCCATCCATGTTCACGCGCAATGCGACTGTATAACATTGTAATAGCCTGTGTTGGTGTAATTCCCAATTCACTTAAAACATGCTCTGCGTTTACTTTTAATTTAGGTTCTACACGTGCCCTGATAAATGCTGCTTTACTCATAATTATCACCTCTTTAATAATTGTAGCCCATTTGGGACACAATTACAAGTCGTTCATTATCTACATATTTTATTCAACTTATCTTCTGGTAATGACTCATAAAGTTTCTCAACAATATTCTGACATAGGGATCGTTCCATTCGTATTCAAAAAAATCTGTGGTGACAGGGAGAATTTTGTGAAAAATTACCAAATTACTTTTCGATAGAATTTTTTTATTTTTTTATCTGTTGTAACAATGGGTAACTCATTTTTGATAGCAAATGCGACAATAATTCGATCAGCTGGGTCTCTATTTTCATCCCAGACAAATTCGATTGAATCTAGCCAATGATTAGCTCCTATATCAATTATTTCAACATGTTCAATTTGACTATATCGCTTGAACAATTCCCGTGAAGAGATGCCAAGTTCAAGTTTTCCTAGTCTGATTTTACACGCTATTTCTGCAAATGAAACAGACATGATATAAGCACCTTCACTCATTAAATTAGCTGTTTTAGAGGTGTAAGATGGAGATGACTTTAACGTCTCAATGATTGCACAAGTATCTAAAATTACCATTCATCATATCCTGGTAAAATTGGTTCATTAATATCACCATGAATCTTGATAGTAACTGTACCTTTTAAGTCCTTAAGCGTTTTAAGCCTGATTTTAGCCAGAATCAAATCAGGTTGATTATGGTGGGTAATGACTAATTGCGAGCCATGCTCCTCAACCCATTTAATATATTTGCTAGTATGTTGTATAAATTCCCGTTTTCCAATCATTTTTGAAGCCGGCATATCCACCTCTGTCACTTTAAATTGTAGCTACATTATAGCATAAAAAATACAATTGAATAAATCTATTTATCAGACCTCATCCCCAATGCACGTTGTTAAAAATTCTTTATGTTTACGTTTTTAATTTCAGCAAATCCCGCGGCAGAAAAAATGCATTTGCAATAAGCGTAGGAATGATAGCGCTAGCGACCACCACTGCTATTAATAAAGAATATTTTTCCTGATTAATAATACCATGTGTTAACCCAAATAAGGCTGCAATACTACCAAACGCTAATCCTGTTGACATAAGTAAAGCGGTATAAACCACTTCTTTTTTATAAGATGAAACTAAATTAACGGAAGAATAAACACCTAGTCCTTTAAAAAATATTTTTAAACATAAAAATATTAATATTGGAATACAGGAGCTTATTAGAATTGGAACGGAAACTAAAAATCCCGCACGAATAAAATAAAATGGTGTCAATAATCCAAATGTAATGGTTTGCAAATGTTTAATTAAAACATGATTTTTTCCCACTGTGCTAGAGAGCGCTATCCCCACAAAAAAAGCGGGTAAGATAGGTTCATATCCCGCCCATATCGCTGCTAATCCCAATCCCACTAAAAAAAATAAAATAAATTTTATTTCAAAAGCTGATGGTTTATTTGCAAGAACTTTAAAAGTTTTTTTACAAAAAAATGGCAATAGTATACAAATTAAAAAAGTTAAAATAAAAAATAGTATGGTCTTAAAAGAGAATGGAGAAAAAATTAATCCCAATGAAAGTACGGTACATGAATCAGTAACAAAGCATGAGGTCAATAATGATTTTCCATAATCTGTTTCATTCATACCAAGTTCTAACAAAGTACCATAAACAATTGCAACTGAAGTCGTTGATAATACTAACCCAGTCAACCAACTCGCTTGTACTGACCAACCAAATCCATAATAAGCAGCAGCTGTACATCCCAAAAATGGTATAAGGTAGCTTACAAAACCAATGAGGCCCGCTTTCATCCCATCTCTTTTGATGACTGCAAGATCCAATTCTGAACCTGCCAAAAATGTCAGCATTAAAGCACCAACACTGGCTAATACTGTAAACCAAGCAGAATTAATTCCGATTTCATAAACAGGAAACCATGCATGAATAACAAAACCACCAACTATTCCCATGATGATTTCAACTAAGGCGATGGATATTTTAAGTAGATAAGACAATACTGTCGCGGTAACTGCGAGAAATATGATGATTAAAGTCGCAATGTATAATTCTTCCATTGGTGCCGTCCCAAAATCCTTTTGTAGCTTACTATAATACTATAAAATTCAGAGATAATGACGGCTACAAAAGCCAATTTACGATAGCAAGTGATATGATTATGCGCTTCTAACAATTAAAATAATTAAGGAAATGGCTAATGCCCATGATGAATAAAACAGAAGTACGTCCGGTTGTTGCTTCTAGCCTTACAATCTTAACGATATCAGCATTAGGCGTCGTATTTGGAGATATTGGAACTAGTCCTCTATACACATTTAAAACCGTGCTTAACTTGAGCGGGGGCTCGCCTGATGTACAAACCATACTAGGATCTTTATCACTTATTGTGTGGACACTTATCATGATAGTGAGTGTTAAGTATATCAATATTGCCATGAGAGTAGACAATGATGGTGAAGGCGGCATACTTGCTTTAATGTCACTACTTAGCTTAAAAAGAAGATCAAAAACCTTCATCATTGCTATCGGTTTGATGGGCGCTGCACTCATTTATGGTGATGGAGCCATTACGCCAGCCATTTCTGTGCTATCTGCTCTCGAAGGATTAAAAATAATTTCACCTTTCTTTAATCATTACGTGCTTCCCAGTTCGATTGCCATTCTTATTGCTCTTTTTGCTATTCAACATAAAGGCACAGAAAAAATTGGAAAAACATTTGGCCCTATTATGGCATTGTGGTTTTTGACTATTGGGATTTTAGGGTTATGGGGAATCACTAAACATCCCACTGTACTATACGCGCTGAATCCAAAATATGGGCTGATTTATCTATTCTCGAACGGTTTCACCGGTTTTCTCGTATTAGGCGGTGTATTTCTCTGTGTCACTGGCGCAGAAGCTTTATATGCTGACATGGGACATTTTGGTACAAACTCAATTCGACTTGCTTGGTATTCATTTGTATTTCCAAGTCTTCTTCTCAATTATGCGGGACAAGCAGCACTCGTTCTTGAAGGTGCATCAACCAAAGAAAATATTTTTTATTTGTTATGCCCAAAAATATTTCTTTTCCCCTTTGTTATATTAGCTACAGTGGCCACTATTATTGCCAGTCAATCTATTATTACAGGCGCCTTCTCTATGACTAGACAGGCAATCCAGATGGGTTGGTTGCCGCGATTAAGAATCAAACAAACATCATCTAAAGGTTATGGTCAAATCTATGTTGGTATTGTTAATTGGCTGTTAATGATTGCTACAGTTGGTCTTACTATAGGATTTGGCAAGTCTGATAATTTAGCATCAGCATACGGTGTTGCTGTATCTGCCACTATGTTGATGACTTCAATGTTACTGTTTACTGCAATGCGTGAGTTATGGCATTGGAATTTATTTAAAACAAATATTGTTATTGGTGTGTTGATGTTAATCGATGCTGCATTTTTTACAGCGAATATTTCAAAATTTATGCAAGGTGGTTATATACCCATTCTGTTTGCAATCATTATCTACAGCATAATGACTATCTGGCGTCAAGGAATGGCCATCATTACTTTACGTTTTAAAGAACAAGTTGTTCCTATCGATTTATTTATGAAAAAAATCGTGAAAGATCATATACCACGAGCGCCACACACGGCTGTTTTTCTTACACGAACAGAACAAGATACACCGCCTGTAATGATCTGGCACGTTAAAAAAAATCATATTTTGCATAGTGAGATTTTTATTTTAAAAATTAATACATTGCCCATTCCAAGATGTAAAACAAAAGATAGGCTGAAAGTTCAAGAAGTTTATCCTAATATCTGGCGTGCAATTGTAAATTATGGATTTATGGAACATCCCAATATTCCTAAGTTACTTGAACAGATACATCATCAAGGCTATAACATCAACTTCAAAGATGTTATCTATTATGTTGGTCATGAAACGATTATCCCTCGAGGCGATGTCAGTATCATGCCAAAATTCAGCGAAGATATATTTGCATTCTTGCATCGTAATGCACTTCCAATAACAGACTATTTAAGATTGCCGCCAGATTCTGTCGTCGAGATTGGAAGGCAAATAGAGATTTAGTGAGGAAAGAAATGATATGATTAAAAAAAATTGAATTATGAAAAATATCAGGGAGTTTAAATGAAAAAAACGATAGGAACATTACTATTACTAACAAGCAGTTCTTTTCTCACAGTTTATGCCGCAAACTCCAGCTCCCATCCATCGGATGGCTTGTATGTTGGCGCATATTACCAGGGTGGAGTGATCTATTGGTTAGATTCTAAAAAATTGTATCGACATGGATTAATAATGGATATCAAGGATGCGCCGGATACCTCAGGCTATGCCTGGGATACTACTCCGCCAAGTAAAACAGGAGCTAACGGTGATCAACCCTATGCTGGAAAAATCAATACGCAAATTATCATAACAACTATTGGATCTAAACGAGCGCTTGCTGCAAGTGTTTGTGCCAATAGTCATAGCCAAGGTTATTCTGATTGGTACTTACCTGCAAAAAATGAACTTGCCCTTATGTTAGGCAAGGGAATGCTAACCGCAAAAATCACAGAAACAGCGAAAGCACATAACGGTAGTGATTTTAGTCATAATCCATACTGGAGTTCTACAGAATTTGCTTTTAATAGTGCTTGGAATATTTCTGGTGGCAGTAGTACACATGAGGCCACATACAAGAAAAATATTCCACTCAGTGTACGTTGTATTCGCGCCTTTTAATAATGTAGCGTTTTTTGCAAAAGCTTTGCTTTTGCGCAGCATATAAACAAGAAAGGTATTCCCGCGCTTTTTAGCGGGAATACCTGCATATTAATGTGAACCTGCTCCAATGATAATGACATTATATTGATGAGAAGCATCAGCTTGTTTTGTAGCGGCAATTGCAGAAACAAACATGAGGCGTCTCCTTTAAACGTTAAGAAAGCGCAGCCGCAATAGCATCCATCACGATTGATGCTTCTTTCCATCTTTCATCGGGATCTGCCTTTGGCCACGCTGATGCTTCAACGATTACGATATGTTTAACTGGATTAATATATAGAATTTGACCATATACACCCAAGCCTTTAAAAACTTGACTGTTGCCAGTGGGAATCCACCACTGATAACCATAATTAGTGTCTTGCGGCGGTGTATCATACTTCACCGGTGATGTTGCTTCTTTCACCCATGAAGATGCCACAATACGATTTCCACCCAGCGTACCGCCATTCATTATCATTAAACCAAATCGTCCATAATCGCGTAGCGTTGCATTAAAACATCCAAATGCACATTGATCTGGCTGTGCTTTTGCACGGAATAAAAATCCGTCACTTTGAGCACCAATTTTGCTCCAAACTTTTTCTTGTAAATATTGATTGAGTGGAATTTTTGTCGCATTTTCGATTGCTAAACCCAGTATTTCAGTGTTCATGCTAACATAATTAAATGTAGTACCAGGTTTGACCTTTGGATCAGCCTTGAGTGATTGAAGTAACTGTGTAAATGATGGAACACCACGAAGTACAGAACGATCCATTTGATGCACAGTTGACTCTGGATCCGATGCATCTTCCGTTGCACTAATACCTGTTGCCATTGCAAGTGCTTGTCTAAATGTCACACGATTATAACCGCTATTTTTTAATACGGGGATATATTTTGTAACTGGATCATCAATGCTAGAGATTTTTCCTTCTCCAAGTGCGATCCCAAAGAGTGTCGAAGTAATCGATTTTCCGACAGAATTTGAAAGGAATCGGGAATTTTGGTTAGAGCCATGGAAGTAGTGTTCGCTGATAATTTGATTGTCTTTGAGGATGAGGAAGCCTAATACTCTATTTCGTTCAAAGTATTGATCCAAGCTATAAGTATGATTGTTGTATGAATAAGAGATAGTGAATGCACTGTGCGGGTCTTTCAACAGATACACCTTACCAGCACGCCGAACCCAATCAATTCGATAACCCAGCTTGTCTATATGATGAAAATAATAATCACTATATGGCGGAATAAAATAACTATAGGGGCCAGTGCTCATTTCATCTGGATTCATTTTATTAAGATCAATGGTTGGTATTGATTGGGATGCGCTCGCAGTGTATATCGCAAATAAAATCAGAGCCAAACACTTTATCAGCAAAATACTACTACGGATTATACATTTAAAATATGAAAAAAATTTTAATTGTCCTTTCACGAGTAACCTCCAAATATATAAAATTCTATTTCATCGAGCTGGCAGGGTAATCACACCATATTACAAACCACGTTTCTGTGAATTTAATCTTGAAGGATCACAAGCAATAAGAATATAAACAACGAGTATTATCGAATAAAAATTAGAGGCATAAGATAAGCTTATATACTCAGCGGGCGGTATCCAATAAACAACAAACATGATTAAAGGCCAAAATGTTAGCCAAAGCGTAATGCGTTTAAAAAATAAATTTTTATTAGGAATTAATGAATAAACTTTCTTAAGTTCAAATTGATAAAAGCGATATAATGCAAGTGTTACGAGTATAATACCAGGAATAAAAATCCAAAATGGCGAGAGATTAAATCCATGCAAAAATTCACCAATATCACCACCAGTATGACTAACATCTCCATTAGTTCCAGTGAATGTTCTATTAGGGATATAAGCTAGTATTTCAATTAAATTAATGGCCGCTAAAAAAAAGAAAAAATTAATAAAATAAGGTTTTTTTAAAATATATTTTTGATTTAGAAAACATAAACAAATAAGAAATAATACGATGTTTGTAAAAATGCCTGCAATTCCAATCAAACCAGATTGATAAGGATGACCTGATGCATAGATAGCGTTGAAATCAACGTTCTCAGATGCTGGAATTAAATACCAACTGCCATAAATAATATCAAATGGGTGAGATTTATAACCAAATAACCACGCAGTAACAGAATGACCATATTCGTGACATAAAACAGCAATGTAATAGACGAGGATAATATTAATTACCGTATAACAAATTAATCGTATCGTGGATTGTTGTTGTATCTGCATTTTACCTCATCCATAAAGTCGAAGTTCCTATATTCGTGATTTGTTTCGTTTTTAATTATTTTAGCTCATTTTCTCACTTTACACTTGATTATTAATGATACCATCACTAATAATCAAGTAAGAAAATGGATATGCGCTTAAAAATGCAGCTTTAAACCTTCATGTATTGAGTTTCATTTGGCAATACCCTTTTCCATCTTTAAGATAGCAAAATCTTTATAATAAAAAATTGACAAAACCCTATATCCATAGCATACTGACGGTCAGTCAGTTATAAAATAACATACGAGGAATTAAAAATGTTCAACCATCCTAAAATATCTCCAGAAGAATTACAGGAACTAAAAGAAATTCATTTTAAGATAGCAACTATTCAACATTTTTGTAAACAGCAACAAAATATGTCTATTGGCATTAGTGACTATGTTTATGAACAAGCTGGTTCGATGGCATATAATTCAGGATTAATAGCTGAAAATGAAAGATTAGTTGCGATGCAACAAGCTCTAATACCAAGATGTCGGGAATTAGGAAATAAAATTGTAAACGATGAGGAATATAACCAAATCGTACTTGACGCAAGAGAAGAAGTTAAAGATTTAAGTAGAGCTGGTTTACTTAGATATCCATCAATAACAAAAAATTTTGATAAACAAATTTAAGAAAATAATTTTTTAAACGTTTAATCACCTCATAAAATTTGATAATTCTATATTTAATAATATAATATCAGATACTTTATACTGAAAAATATTTTTCTAACCATGTATAAAAAACACGCTATGAGGTGACACATGAAACCCGCAAATCAAATCATCAAAGAAAACATCGTCATTGATAATGCGTTTGGCTTTGAACCTGAAATTGAAGTTCCTCATAAATGGGAAGTTATTGATCGTTTTAAAAATGTGGGATTTACACACATGAGTCTGTCCATCGCGACAGATATGACATCGCTCAGTAATACAATGCATTATTTAGCTGAAGTAACTGAAACCATCAAACAAAATCCCGATAAATATATCCTTGTAAAATCTTATGATGACATTTTAAATGCTAAGACAGAGAATAAACTCGCATTAAGTTTTATGTTCCAAGGAACGAATCCATTGGAAAAACGACTGGAACTCGTCGATGTTTTTTCAGCGCTTGGCGTTCGCAGCATGATATTAACTTATAATGCTCGAAATGCAATGGGTGATGGTGTTATTGAAACAAATGATGCAGGCTTGAGTCGACTCGGTAAAATGCTCGTCAAAAAAATGAATTCGGCTGGGATGATCATTGATCTTTCTCATACAGGAATTAAAACATCACTTGAAGCAATAGAACTTTCTACAAAACCAGTTATTTTTTCCCATTCAAATGTGCATCGTTTACATCCTCATGTCAGAAATCTAACTGATGAACAAATCAAACTTGTCGCAGCAAAAAATGGATTTATTGGTATCAATGGCAATAGTCCATTATTAGGTGATGAAAATGCATTGATTAGCAAATATGTGGATCATATGGAATATATTATTCAATTGGTTGGTGATGATTTTGTTGGACTAGGAACTGATTTGGTTTATTTTCCAGAAATTTTTGATTTATTCATGAAAAAAAATTCCGTTGTTTATCCTAATAATTATGGCGTGCAACAAGTCAGTCAAATTCGCTCAATTCAACCTGAACAACTTGGCGAGATTGTTAGTGAGTTACAAAATCGTGGTTACAAAGAAAAAAGTATCGCCAAGATATTAGGAGGAAATTACATGCGGGTTGCAAAAGAAACGTTCATTTAAGGATCAAACAAGAAGAAAACAATAATTATCTATCTTATTGATAGTAAATAAGATATTTTTTACTTATCAAACAAAATACAGTCCTTAATATTTCATTAAGTTTTTTTATGTACTATTATTTATCTATAAGAATAATATGGTTAAAATAAACTCAACACTAAACGAGCCGAGAATATTATGCAGCGTAAACGTAAAATACGAATAAGTGAGGGTATTGGCCGCAAAACGCGAGTAAGCGACAAATTACCTGAGAGCACTACTGGCGCTAGAGCCGGAAATAAACGACACAATTTCGACGACATGTTAAGTGCAAGTGAGAATATTACTGATAGTGGCTGGTCTAAAAAAAGTACGCATAATATAGAAATCGAGAAAAAAGAAGACGAAAAGAAAAAAGACAAGGGTAAGGAAAAAGACACAACAACAGGAATAAACTTCATAAATACCGACATAGAAGAATATAACGATGTACCAAATATAAATACAAATATAAATACAAATATAAATATAAGAACGGCGCAAAGTTCTCCTACTTATCCCACTTTTATACTCCCATTAAGTGAGAGTACTGACAGCACTAAAGTCAGAAGGAAACGACACAATTTCGACGACATGTTAAGTGCAAGTGAGAATATTACTGATAGTGGCTGGTCTAAAAAAAGTACGCATAATATAGAAATCGAGAAAAAAGAAGACGAAAAGAAAAAAGACAAGGGTAAAGAAAAAGACACAACAACAAGAATAAACTTCATAAATACCGACATAGAAAAATATAACGATGTACCAAATATAAATACAAATATAAATATAAGAACGGCAAAAAGTTCTCCTACTTATCCCACTTTTAAACTCCCACTATCCCCTGAGCTTAATCCTACATTAACATCAGCTAATTCAACATTAATACATCCAAAATCAAAAACGCCGGGAACAACACCACCAATTTCTTCAAGGGGAGCAGCTACTCCACCAACCTCCTCAAGAACACCGCTAACGGAACCACCAACGCCAGGAACAACACCACCAATTTCTTCAAGGGGAGCAGCTACTCCACCAACCTCCTCAAGAACACCGCTAACGGGACCACCAACGCCAGGAGCAACACCACCAATTTCTTCAAGGGGAGCAGCTACTCCACCAACCTCCTCAAGAACACCGCTAACGGGACCACCAACGCCGAATCGCGTATCAAGGTCTACACCTTCACAAACACAAACACTAACACCATCATCTTCAATACCGGCATCGCCATCATCACCAAAGAAAGAATCTCCTAGTACTTCGCCGAGAATGAGAATTTCACCGAGAGGATTCGTAGAAAAAATCGCAAATTCTGCAGATTCATTCATTACAAAAATTTCTCCTCAAACAAGTACAAATAATGTTTTCGTAGAAAAAACACCAATGCCAAAGAAAGAAATCATTAAGCTATCCGAAGAAGAATTTTCAGCGCTTTCACAAGAACAATTTATAAAACTACTTAGTAAAGAAATTTGTAAGCCATTGGCTAAATCATATAAAAATAATTATCCCAGAGATAGTGGGCCACTTTTTGCCAGACATTTTCAAGTTGCTGTTGATTGCATTACATACGCGAAAATACCAAACGATTACTTAGCTGAAGTGAACACCAACCCAATAGAAGGTGACATCAAAATAATTCCTGATGAAATTGAAAAGATCGAAAAAATAATAAATATTTTACTCGAAAGTAAACTACCAGAATCAAATCTCAAAAAAATCGAATTCTTGGGAAGAGGAAAAAACCCCAATAACACTAATGCAATTTTTATATGTCCAGACGAAAGTAAAAAAGTGATTCAAATATCAGAACAACTTGAATATGTTAGTGAAATTACTGCACTAAATTGTTTCTCAAAAATTTACTATACCACCGCAGTTTCCGTTCAACCAGGCAATCCAAGAGAACTACAACAAGACAATTCAATAAAACCACTAAATAGAAACATCAAAACAAATAATCAACTCGTCGTTAGTATCATGGACTATTTTCCAAATGGCAGTATTAATCAAAAAATTGAAAAATTGCATAAAGAATTAAAACCGAAAGAAGAGCAGGAAAAACCATATTTTATCAAGCTTTATCAATCTGCGTTAAAAATGACTGTGCAATTATTTGAACTGATTTATCTACTAGAAGAAAACGAAATTAAGTGGTCCGATCTGAAAACAGGTAATATTTTATTGGACGAAAATGATAATTTTATTATCGCAGATAAAAAAGCATTCTTTAGAAAAAAAGATATGCCGCTCAAAATATTTGTCGATGAAAATGAAAATCAACTATTAAATTCATCAATTACAAGCGCATTTGAAATTACCAGAGATTTTACCTCGACGTCAGGACACAATGATTTCAAACAGAAAGTAGGACGCGTTCATGATTACAATCTTCATCTCATAGGATATGATGAACTCGAATTAGTATTAGCATTAAATGGTGATATGAAAAAAATAGAAGCTGGTAAAATATATTTATCTTCTGAAAATGACGGTTACTGCGTTTTTCGTGATCCAAAAGGAGAAACACAAACATTATCCTTAAAAGACTATCATGTTGATTTGAAGGATTTAGACACTCGTCTTAAAGATGAAACACAAAATGAAGCACTAAAAAAACTTATTTTAGCGATTTTATCAAATGCAGGCCACACTTACAACAAACCTGCCTTGCCAGAAAACTTGCAAGATTATACAAATCATTATTTTTATTTTTTAGAAGTTGATGAACTTTATTATATTACGCCTGATGGAACATCTGAGTTAATTCCAATTCAAGATAAGAAACGATTCAGGGAGAGAATTAAAGATACAAGAAAACCTAATAGAGTAAAAATGACAAATACCGGAATAAGTTATGTAAAATTGACCAACCTTGACGTTTATAAATTCATCACAGAAAAAGACGGACATATTCCTTCTGCTTTGTTAGAAGTACCCGTTGATGAAATCAGAGAAAAATTCGCCCAAAAAATGATTGATGAATATTGTTACAAAATAGGCGCCATACTTTATAAAATTTTTACTCAGATAGACATCCTTACTGAAGATCAAAAAATTACAAATGTACCTGTGTTAACCCACAGTGAAAAAATGTCAGAAAAAGAAATAAGGTCATCATGGTTGCATGTACCTGTATCTGAAAATGTAAAATATGATCGTGAATCGTTACGTTCATCGTTAAATGCACCGGTATCTGAAACTGAAAATGCAACATATGATCCTTTTCCTAATGATCTTTTTGCTAAAGACCCTTTTACTTCTGATATTTTCTCAACGGAACTAGGACAAGTATTTGCAGAAGTTATTATGATCTTATGTTTCGAAGATCCAAAAAAACGTGACTTAGTAAAAGTTAAAAATGGATTATTAAAAATCATCGATATCATGTCTAAGACGTTTTCTGAAAATGCGTCTTCTGACAATTTTGATCTTGAAACATTGAGAGAAAAATTAATCGGAATTATGGCTGGACTTGAAAAATTAAAAATAAGTAAAAATTCAAACACAACACCAACGATATCAACATCCACAACACCAACGATATCAATATCAAAAACACAAACAATATCAACTACCACAACAACGACAGCTGCTGCCATATCAAGTGCAAGAGGATATCATCAGCCGCGCAATGATAGACATATGACCCAAGATCAAACACAAGGCAACAATTATCAGAAAAAATAAGGTATAGTAATAGTATTACGTGAATAAAATGACCGGGTAATGGATCTCATTTTATGAAAAGGATATTTCGTCTTACCTATTTGAATCTATTAATATTAGCTTGCCTAATCAGTATTGCCGCATTAAGTATATTGTTTTTTTATCAAACTAAACAATTAGATAAAACAAACCAATGGGTTGCTCACACTCAAGAAACCATGATCAATAGCTATAATGTATTAAGTGATGAACAATCAATGCGCTTAGCAACACAACGATTTATTATCACTGGCGATAAAAAATATTTAACTTCCTATCAACAATCAGCGAATGCTATCTATAATGATATAGCCATATTAAAAAAATTAACCATCGACAATAAATTACAACAAAATCGTTTAATTCAGTTACAAATATTTTTACAAAAAGAAATCAATATTATTAATTCGGCAATTAACCTTAGAAAATATCACACGTTGGATTACACATTAAACAACCTTAAAACATATCCATTTACTTCAGGTTATTCCATAACACAAAGAATTTCTACTATTGTGCGTGACATTATAAACCAAGAAAAAGAATTATTAAAAATTCGAAGCAGCAATTCTTTTAACCACCTCATTGCTATCAATAAGATTGGTTTATTTGCTAACAGTATTAGCATATTTATTATTATCATTTGTTTATATTTTTTAAATAAGCAACTTATTCAGCATTTTATAACAGAAAAAAAATTAGAAAAATCTGAAATCAAATTTAAAAAATTAGCTTATACAGACACAACAACAGAGTTAAACAATCGAGCAAGCTTAATTGATAGATTAAATCATTTGATGGAAAACTCAAAATTAATGTCGGATACATTAGCATTGTTTTACATTGATTTGGATGATTTTAAAAATATTAATGATAGTTTTGGTCATGCCGTTGGTGATCAAGTATTACGCTCTGCTGCGGATCGAATTAAACAAATTTTCAAAGAGAATTTAAATATCTACCGCATCAGTGGTGATGAGTTTGTCGTTATTCTAAATATAACCGATCAAAATACAGCCATTCTGATGGCACAAAATCTCCTTGCTTCTTTCGCCATTCCCCTTCATTTAAATAACCAACAAATCATCAATACAATAAGTATCGGGATATGTCTTTTTCCAAAATTCGCGAGCGATGCAGATTCATTGCTAAGAAATGCTGATATTGCAATGTATAAAGCAAAACAATTTGGAAAAAATAATTATCAATTCTGTGATCATCATATGATAAAAGAATTTGAAAATAAAGCGATGCTGTATCATCAATTACAGAGCGCCGTGATGAATAAAGAATTTATTTTAATGTACCAACCAAAATTATCTTTGAAAACGAATCAATTATCAGGACTAGAAGCGCTTATTCGTTGGAAAAAATCTGATATGAATTTAATCTATCCATCAGAATTCATTACAATCGCAGAAAATAATGGATTAATTATTCCTATCGGTGAATGGGTTATCCATAGTGTCTGTTCTCAAATAAAAAAATGGCAGCAATTAGGAATAAAAATCTCAAATGTAGCATTTAATGTTTCTATTAAAGAATTTTCTATCAGAGATTTTTCTTCTACCATTACAAAAATATTAAATGAATTTAATCTTGATCCAGGAAATTTAGAAATCGAAATCACTGAAACTATTTTAATGGAAGATTCTTATCATAATTTTTCTTCACTTGAATACTTAAAATCATTAGGTTTAAAAATTACAATAGATGATTTTGGAACTGGTTACTCATCTCTAAGTTATTTAAATTCATTTCCGATTGATAAATTAAAAATTGATAAATCTTTCATCGCTCAAATCAATCCACAAAATCCCGAACCCGTCATTATTAGCGCTATTATTTCAATGGCACACAAACTTGGTATTCAAGTCATTGCCGAAGGGGTCGAAACAAAAATGCAATTAGATTTCTTAAAACATCATCAATGTGATGAAATACAAGGCTATCATTTTAGCCCGCCACTTTCTGATAATGAGATTCATGATTTTATTTTGAATCATCAAGATGTCAAAATTTAATTATTTAATCTTTTCTGGTCTAATACCAACACCAATTAAATAAGCAGTCAACCTTCTTAAGTATGGTATCCATCGCAATAATTTGAATGTGAAAGGCACTTTGGTAGGTGTTTTATTATCTAATACTTTATCAATTACATGATTTTGAATAAAGACTTGAAATCGCTGAATTACTTTAACGGGAAATTCACGGCGATCTTGTACGCGTTTAAGATCTTCTACTGTGAGTGTATCTGTGCGTAAGGTTGGAATGAGAATATTCGCAGCGGCTACCGCATCTTGAATAGCTAAGTTAATGCCAACTCCACCAATAGGCGACATCGCATGTGCCGCATCCCCAATGCATAAGAGTCCGGGGAGATACCATTTTTTTAATCGATCAACACAAACTGTCAATAATTTAATTTTATCCCATGATGTTATCTCATGAACGCGATCATGCATGGAAGGCATCAATTCAGCAAAATCATTTCGAAAAGTTTCAATACCATTTTTTACAATATTGTCATATCCGCCTTTTCTGATGAGATAACCACACTGCCAATAATCACCGCGCTCGATCATAACTACCATGCGTCCATGATCAAGTCGTCCAAATGATTCTTTGGGATCAGTTGAGTAGCGCGATAAATGAAACCATAACACATCCATTGGTGCGCTTAATGATTCAAGAGTAAGATGACTTTTTTCTCTTGTCATCGCATGACGTCCATCTGCACCAATCACTAATTTAGATTGAATGGTAATTTGTTGATTATTTTTCCTTGCAATAACACCAGTAATGTCTTCATTTGAATGGATAAGATCAATGGCTTCTGTTTCCATGAATAAATGAAAGCAAGGAATTTTTTTAGCTTTTTCTGCAATAAAATTTAAGAAATCCCACTGCGGCATGAATGCAATAAACGGGCAATGCATTTTGAGTTTTGAAAAATCAGCAATCACAATTTCATCATTACCAATTTTAGCTGAAAGTTGTGTCGTTTTATTATGGGGAAGTTTTAAAAATTCATCTAATAGACCTAATTCATACATGAGTTCTAAGGTAGAGGGATGAATGGTATCACCTCTAAAATCGCGAAAAAAATCCGGCCATTTTTCGATGACGATGGTATCAATGCCCGCACGCGCTAGTAAGTAACCAGCCATCATGCCTGCTGGGCCGCCACCAACAATGCAGCATTGTGTGACAAAAATATTTTCTTGTGGCATGGCATTCCTTTAGACAATATAGACCTTAAATAATATACTAACAAATTCGCTATAAATTAGTACTTATTTTAATGAAGGAAATGATACATGTTTTTATGGGTAGAGCTTTGTATCATGCTGATTATCATTTTGATATCAGCACAATTGTTTTCAAATGCCTTAGAATATTTCGGTGAAAAAATAGGAATGTCTAATGGTGTGATTGGCTCTATCTTTGCCGCTGTATCAACTGCATTGCCAGAAACCTCTGTACCATTATTAGCGATATTTGCTGGTACACCCAATAAAATGATTAATGAAGAAATCAGTGTCGGTGCCATTTTAGGCGCACCACTCATGCTCTCTACCTTATCAACTTTTATCATGGCAGCATCCGTGATAAAAAAACGAGGCATTTTTGGCAAAATTTCACCGGAAAAAACAGGATTGATCCGCGATCTTAATTTTTTCTTGTTCGCTTTTTTTATTGCTGCATTAGCAATGTTTGTTCCTTTGCACCCAATCTATTTTCGCGTTGGAATAAGCATCTTATTAATTATTACATATTTCACCTATATTTACTTTACTTTTAAAGCATCAAATAAATTAGTGGAAAACGGACATGGTGTTAACCCCACTGAGCCATTATTTTTTTCTAAATTATTTTATTCTAAAAAGGTATACGAACCCAATGTGGTTATAATTGCCACGCAATTATTGATAGGATTAATTTTACTTTTATTTGGTGCAAAAGGTTTTATTGATGCAACATTAGATGTGTCTCATGCGCTCGGTATTTCTGCTTTACTTTTATCATTATTAGTTATTCCCTTTGCAACTGAGTTACCTGAAAAAGTGAATAGCATATTATGGGTGAGAAAAAATCAAGATACGTTAGGATTTGGCAACATCACAGGTGCGATGGTATTTCAAGGAACATTATTGCCAGCATTAGGCATATTATTAACGCCATGGCAACCCAGCAAAATTGTATTGACGGGTGTATTTATCACCTTTATCGCCGCAGCATGGATTAGATTAAATATTTCCACAAAAGGAATAAGTGTATGGGCGTTGTTGATAAATGGTATATTTTATTTAATATATCTTAGATTGGTGCTGGGTTAATAAAAAATATACTTTTAGGCAATTGGCTTTTTTAATTTAATATGATATCATTATGATATCATTTATCGATTATTACCATTACGAGGAGGGAATGATGGCTGAATTATTAATTAGAGATTTAGAACCAGCGGTAATTAAACGCTTAAAACTGCGAGCCAAACAGCATCATAGATCTTTGCAGGGCGAGTTAAAATCTATTGTTGAAGCTGCCACTAAAATGTCCATGCAAGAGGCGATAAAAGCAAGTAAAGCATGGCATAAACGTCTGTCGGGCCATTCATTCAGTGACAGCGGAAAACTTCTTCGAGAGGATAGAGACCGTTGAAAACTATAGCAGTGGATGCAAGCGTTGCTATTAAATGGTTTATTCCTGAAGTTCATGCCATATCTGCTACGCGTTTACTGCATACGAATTTGCAGTTTATTGCACCTGATCTTATTTTTGCAGAAGTTGGAAATATCTTGTGGAAAAAATATCGTACGAAAGAATTAACACTCGATATTGCAAGCACCATCCTAGAAGATTTCAAAAGACTACCTTTCAATATTTATGAAAATGAATCTTTACTTGATGCCGCGTGGAAAATTGCGACAGAACATCAATGTACTGTTTATGACAGCTTGTATGTTGCTTTAGCGCAAACAGAAGGATGCTTATTGGTAACAGCGGACCGTGTTCTCCATAATACATTTAAAACGACACCTTTAACCCGTCTATTGCTTTGGGTGGAAGATATTAAAAATATTTCCTAATGTGTCAATGGCTCGTATCAAAGGCTACTTGTTATGAACTGCTAATTTACGTTAAATTACTAGAAAGAAAACCGGAGTCACAAGGAGAAAGAATATGGCGGCACTCAAAAGAACTTCAACTGCAGTATGGAAAGGTGATGGAATTAGCGGTAATGGTGCGCTGGACACTCAAAGTGGTGTTTTCAAATCACAGCCCTATTCCTTTAAAACCCGCTTCAATGATACAAGCGGCAAATCTGGAACGAATCCCGAAGAACTTATTGCTGCAGCTCATGCAGGATGTTTCACGATGGCGCTTGCTTTTGTTTTACAAGAAGCTGGCATTGTCGCTGATGAATTGAAAACAAATGCAACTGTTGCAATTGAGCAAATAGACAAAAGTTTTCGTATTACAAAAATTGATTTGGTTTTAAATGCGAAAATTCCAAATATAACAAATGAAAAGTTTCAGGCACTCGCCAAACTTGCAAAAGAAAATTGTCCGGTATCGGTTGCACTCTCAACTGTACCGATCGAGCTTAAAGCTAGCTTGGAATAAAAATAGTAACCGTTCACGCCACACTCGTGACGCTACAACCGTCTGGCTGCGAGGCATCTTTGAACGAAGCCTGAACACTTACTAAAATATTAATATTGATAAAAAATTGGATATTTACCCTGCTCAAATACCTTAGTCACTGTCGCATAATCTAAACTACCTGCTTCAGCCAATGCATTGTGAGTAAAAATACCTAATGCCGTTGCAACTGCTGAATAATTAGATGCCTTAAAATTATATTCAGAAAAATATTTTTGATCATAAAAATTAGAGGTGACAAAATTATCAAACCCTACAGCCATATCATTTGGAAGCCATGCGCTTTCATTCAATTGTGGCGGTGTAATTGGAATATGATTTTCTACAGCGATTTGCTTTTCGATATTATATCCAACAAGGTTATAAGTAGATAATAAAATATTAACATGGTATTGAGAAATTAAGCCGTTAGTTAGCAGTGCGATATTTGCAATATCAGATTGTGTATCAGCATAAATTATATTGACATCGTATGCTTCACCGCCAATAAACAATCCACCAGATTGCTCCAGTTGTAGACGCCAATATTCATAACCACGCATCATATCTCGTCCAAAAGAAGCATTTGCTCCTGATAAAGGTAATGCTACACCAAAAGTTAATTTTTTATGTACTTGCTTTTTGACAGGCATAATAAAAGCCATGCCATTCGGCCCTTCTTTTGTTTTAATATTGCTTGTTTCAAATGTTTTCATATCAATTCGTGTAACATGTTTATCTGTTGCATTACTGATGTAAGCATACTTGCCGCTTTCATCGATCAAAGCAAGAATAGGATTTAAACCTGTCACAATGCGTTTAACAACCTTGCCCGTTTCAACCTCAATAATGAGTACTTGATTATCAAAAGCAGCAGGCGAGACAATAAATTTTTGATCAGGCGTAATATCTGAATAAAGAATCGGACCAACACCTAAATTATTAAACTGTTTTTTGACTGCTAATGTTGTTGGATCGATAAATGTCACTTGATTGACAGAGGAAACCATTAAATAACGATTGCCAGGTGTGTACTTTAAACCTCTCACAGGCGTAGCTGATGCATAAGTCCCAGTGATTTCTCCTGTATCAGCATTCATTCGTATAACACCATCTTTTGCTGCCATCAACCATAAAATTTTTCCATCAGGCGAAAAGAAAATATTGTGTGTATTAGGGCTAACATCAAATTTTTTAATGATTTTCTTTGTAGTCAAATCAAAAACTAAAACCTTATTACCTTTTTCTACATTAACAAAGAGTTGATTTTCTTTCGGTGGACGAAGTTTGATTCCATGTGGTGCGCGATCAATTTGAGAATAATCTTTATGTTCTCCAGGATTAAAAGTATATAAACGATATTTTTCAGTCCGACTTGGAATGTCAATCACAGAAATACTTGCACCTGGTATCCCTGAACCACTGTCATAATCTTTAATCCCAAAATTAGTCACGTAAGCTGTTTTCTCGTCTTGCGTAATTGCAATTTCATGCGGTAAAAAACCTGCTTTTACGCTACCTGATTTTTTACCCGATGTGAGATCATAAAAACTAACATAACCCGCATTTTCTTCGACGACAGTTAACATTTGATGAGTAGAATTCGCGTAAGCTGTACAGCATAAAAATGAAATAAGGGTAGTAGAAAAATAAGATGACTTTAGCATGCGTTCTCTCCGTAAACAAATCGACCCGATTTCTAACGCTGATTAAGAATTAATTTGGCTAATTACCTCAATAAATATTTTCTCTACCTGATCGTTATTAAATTTAGCATGCTTATGTAAATTAATAGCAACAAGAGATGGCGCTAATTCTTTCATCATCTGAATAGCATCCTGTTTTTGTTTTTCAGTTGACGTTGAACCTTCAAGTATTTCAATATTTCCTAAAAATGCACCCATTGTTCCTTTTCTTACTGTCTGTCCATTGATAACTGTGTGATCGACACCATCGGCTAAAATATCTTCAGGCCGTACTGGATTATTATTTGACATCATTTTGCTCCTATTTTCATCGATAAATATACTATATTAACTGCATCAACTTGCCAGCATTTATTTTCATTTTTCTTTATCTTTTTTAAGAAAAGCGCCAAAATCAATGATATTTGAAAAGAATCGCTTCTCCTCTAATTCTTCACTAATACCGTTGACATGAATAAGTACTATTCTAAATGAAAAATGCTTTGGAATATTAAGCCGTTTAATTTTTTCATTCATTTCTTCTATAATTTGAATTCCAATTTCATTTTTAGAATATTTAATCTCACAAACATATAACGTATTATATTTTGTTTGGATAAGATAATCAATTTGACAGCCATCTTGTTTCGTGGTCTTCCTTTGAAAAAAGGGATTATCACAAATCACATCACTTGGATCAATTCGCAGCACGGATTTTATAAGATTACGATTACTTAATATTAAATTTTCAACCTGCAAGCCCATTATCGTATTCCAATTTATTAAACTAGAAAGCGATATACTTTTCATATTACCTGCTTCTATTTTAGAGCGATTGGGCAATATATATTTTAAGTAAAATCTTGAATAATTATCTTTCAATCGATAATGACTCAATTTTGATGTCCTTGCATCTTTAATATTCCACGTGAAATCTCTGGATATAAAACCAGATTTGATAAGATCATCTAAATATTCCGATATATCACCACCCCGTTTTATTCCTATTTCTTCACAGATTGTTTCTTGATCAGATATTCCATCTGCTAAACGGCTCACAATATTTTTGTAAAGGGTATTCTTTGGATAAAATAAATCTGAAAAAATTTTCTCGAATTCACCAAATAATATTCCTGATTTATCAAAACATAATTGTTGAATATTATCTTCTGCAGATAAAATCGGATTTATATGCTCCAAATACCTAGGTACACCACCAGTAATCGATAGTATTTTTAATTTTTCATGAGCACTCACCCGTTCTTCTTCAGCATTCCAAAATTCAGCACAATCGTACAATGGCAATTCTTCCAAAGTAAGATTTAAAGATTCCCTTCCAAGAAACCCGGTGCTACTTAAAATATTTTTATCTATCCACGCCGATGCAGAACCACAAATTGCTAAGATTAATTGATCATTTTTTTTAAAATATAAATCCCAAGCATTCTTTAATTTTCCTAAAAAATCGAGATCCTCAGAACCCATCCAAGAGATTTCATCGAGCACAATGAGCACTCGACTTTGTTTAGAGTGTTGTGCTAAACACCAAAACAAATCACCCCAATCATCTTTATTAAAATCAGTTACCTTAATTTGTCTGGCAAGTTGTCTTGCAAATTCTTCTCGCTGTGATTGTGCAGTAACTTTAACTTCAAAATCATTTGCAATAGGAGGCAATCCAGAAAATATAAATGACTTGTGGATAAAACGACTAAATTCTTCTAGTAAACGACTTTTTCCAATACGTCGTCGTCCTTTAATGACAATTAAACTAGCAGACCGCTTATCTAGTAAATTTTTTAACGTCTGCAATTCTTCCTTTCTGCCTATAAAGTTTGCCATTTATAATTAATCATTCCACAATAAATAATTATAATCAATAAGTTACGCTAATCTCCAGAAATAGAAATTATGCTATTTCTGGAGATAATAGCTTATTTGCGTTAATATTGCCACGATTAATACCTAAATGTATTGATGATCTTCACAAACATTTTTCATTCCAATTGATATTTATCATTAATTTTATCTTTTCTGGCAATTTGATAGTTATGATGAAAATACTTGTATAAATAATAAATTGCTGGAAAAAGAATACTGGTAATTCTATTTTAGTTCTGCAATTTTATTCATGAAACAATTGTTCAGGTTTCTACTTTATTCGTCTTGTTAATCAATATAACGCGCCATATAATACAGCGAGTTTATAATTAAGTTAAGACAAATGATATTTCATTTATACCATTCACGATTAAGATATTTCACCTTTCTGCTTATATTAAGCTGTAATCTTTATGGTTTCCTGACTATTTACTGAGTCTCGCCGTTCCTGCATTTCATTTTCATTTTATTTCTGATGACAGAAAAATGTCAGGTCATGTGTTAAATCTAAAAGCAAAACACGTTGATATTTCAATTAATAAAATTAATCAAATTGAATTAGCGTTTCCACAAACCCCTGCATACCAACATACGCATATTATTGCAGCGACATCTGAGAGATATCAAAACGCACAAATGAATGAAAAATAGTATGATATTTCATACTTGCGGCACCCCTACACACACATGTACTATAGTATAATAATATTTGGATGCTCTAAAAGTTAAGGATGCTAATGTTACCTAGTAAAAACACAGAAAAAAAACAAAACGTATCTTCGATAATGACTCATGATATTAAATTTGTTTGCAGATTAATTGCAACGATTATTAGTACCATGATTATTATATTTGGCTTTATTTTAGTATTCTATAACAACCCGATGTTTTCTTTACTGTCCATCAAACTAGATGAAGGGATTTGTTTTATATTAAGTGGACTTACTATTATTTTAGCCCAAAAAACAAACTTCAATCAACCAACTAAATTAATTACCATCCTTCCTGCAATCGTACTAATTATCATTAGCGGTCTATCGTTTTTTATGTACCTATCAAGTACAAACTTAAATTCAGGAAATATTTTTACTAGTAATATTAGAAGTTACTATGAAAATATATTAATTATGTCAATTTTTTTATTCATAGTTGGACCAACGTTGTTATTGTTAATTTCTAATCGTTTTAATCCATGGATATTTCAATCATTAGCTTGGGGTATTTATTCTTTTTCTATATTTTCATTCTGCAGCAAGGTCAATCACGTAGAAACAAGTGTTTATTTAATCCCTAAATTAACAACCATACCTTTAAGTACAGCGGCATTATTTATGCTATTAAGTATTGGGATCATATTATCGAGGCCAAATGAAGGAATTTTAAAAATATTATTGAGAAAAAATATTGGCGGATATATTTTACGTCTTATATTAACCGTTACGTTATTAATGCCAATAGCGATTTCATATTTAGAAAACAAAGGCTCGGAGCAAGGATTATGGGAAGAAAGATTTGGTGATTCTATTAATGCTATTAGTTCATTTATCATTTTAAGTATTGTTATTGTTATCATTGCCAGAGTACTTGAACGCGAACGATTGAAGCACAAAGAAGCACAAAAAAAAATAAAAGAGCAAGAACTAATACTAACTAAATTTACTAAGGATACAGAAGAAAAATTTATAAATATAATTCAACGTGACCAATTAACAAGCCTTTTAAATAGATTATCATTTCAAGAAAAATTAACCTCACTTATTATATCTAAAAAATTTAAATATATTGCTGTATTTTTTATAGATATCACTAAATTTAGATTCCTCAATGAATCATTGGGACATAAAAAAGGTGACATATTATTAAAGGCCGTGGCCTTAAGATTAAATGAATTTTTTAATAATGGTTTAGATAACATTGCACGCGTAAATGCGGATAAATTTGCCATCTATGAAAAATTTAAATTGTCAGAAGAAATACAGCATTACTCCAACAAAATTGAGTTAGTATTTAAAGAACCTTTTATTATTGAACAAACTGTAAATAAATTATCTATTAAAATAGGCGCAGCGATTAATCCTGAAAATAATACAGATGGATTAACACTATTACAAAACGCTGAATTTGCCTTGTCCTATGCAAAAACACAAAAAAGTAAAATCATAAAATTTTATAGTGAAGATATGTTCAATAAAGCTTCTGAGAAAATAATTATAGAAAATGATTTACAGCACGCATTAACAAATAATGAATTTATCGTATATTTTCAGCCTCAAGTCAATTTAAAAACAAATAAAATTTGTGGCGCAGAAGCATTAATTCGATGGCAACATCCAACAAAAGGTCTACTTTTACCAGTGAATTTTATCCAGCTTGCGAATGAAACTGACTTAATAGATTCGATTAATGATCATATGCTACGAGCAGTTTTTGCAATAGTAAACTCAGATTGGTCAGGGCCTCCTGTTTCTGTCAATATTTCTGCGCAAGCCTTTATGAATAAATATCACTTTCTAGAATATATAGAAGAACTTACTGAAAAATATCATGTATTACCTAAAAATATTGAATTTGAAATAACTGAAAGTCTACTCATGGAAAATGTACAACATAATATTGCAATATTATTTGCCTTAAAAAAACTAGGATTTAGTTTTTCTATAGATGATTTTGGTACTGGTTATTCTTCATTTAATTATCTTTCTCGTATTCCAGCAGACAAAATAAAAATTGATATGTCCTTCATTAAGGGTCTTCCATTAAATAGAGAAAATGCCATGATTGTAAAATCTATTATCGCGTTATTTCATTCATTAAATATGAAAGTTATTGCTGAGGGGGCAGCAACGGAAGAAGAAATCCAATTTCTTAAACATGAAAATTGCGATACTGTACAAGGATATTATTACTATAAACCCATGCCTTATGAGGAGTTTATTACATTAATATCGAGTACAGTTTTGTACTAATATTTTTTTCTACACTCATAACAAGATGCGCTACTATTTTTCTACAGCTTCTAAAATTGCAGCAACACCCATTCCTCCTGCCGTACAAATGGAGATAAGACCTCTTCCTTTCCCTTTCTGATAAAGCATTTTAGCAAGCGCCCCTACTATTCTCGCGCCCGTTGCCGCATACGGATGACCTAGGGCAACACTACCACCTTTTATATTTATTTTAGTGCGATCGATTTCACCTAGTGCTGTTTCACGATTCAACACTCGTTTGCAATATTGATCCGACTCCCAAGCTTTAAGTGTGCAAAGCACTTGGCCCGCAAAGGCTTCATGTATTTCGTAAAAATCAAAGTCTTGTAGAGATAAATGATTTCGTTTTAAAAGTTGACTCACTGCAATGGTAGGTGCCATCAATAACCCCTCACCATGAACAAAATCGACTGCAGCAGCTTCTGCATCAACAAACCGAGCAAGTAAAATATGATTATTTTGTTTAGCATATTCTTCACTCATCATAAAAACAGCGGCAGCACCGTCAGTTAAAGGACTACTATTACCTGCCGTCAGTGTTCCTCTATTGCTAAAATCAAAAGCTGTTTTCAGTTTAGATAATTTTTCTAAGGATGTATCTGAGCGAAGTATTCCATCTCGTTTTAATCCCATCATTTCAAAAACAAGATCATCATAAAATCCATCTTCATAAGCTTTGACACCATGCTGATGACTAAATAAAGCAAGTTGATCTTGTTCTTCTCGACTAATATTCCATTCTTTCACCATTTTTTCACAATGTTCCCCCATTGATAAATGTGTGCGTGGCTCTACGATCGCAGGTAAAATTAACTTAAAATCCGATGGACGCAAAGATAAAAAAAATTTTAATTTTGATAACATATTTTTTTTATTATTTAATGTTAATAATTTTTTTGTTAACGATTTACTAATGAGAACAGGAAAATCACTATTACTATCACAGCCTCCTGCAATCCCAGTTTCAATTTGGTAATTTGAAATTTTCAATGCAATTTGTCGTGCCGCTTCAAGACTGGTACCACATGCACGCTGAATATTGTAAGCAGGTGTGTGAGGATCGAGCGTTGTACCTAACACACATTCACGCGCTAAATTCCAGTTTGCAGAGCTATTAACAATTGCACCTAAAGCAACATCGCCCAATATTTTTCCATTTAAATGCATATTATCGATAAGAATTTGTAGTGTTCTGGTCATCATATCTTGCAAACTAATATTATTATATTGTGTCATTGATTTGAAGAAAGGAATTCGCGCACTTCCAGCGATATAAGCATGACGAGTTTTCATATAAACGATCCTTCCCTGTTAAATGTACTTGTTAAATCAATTTTATGTATATTGTTAGATGAAATCTATAATATACCAACATTCACACATTAAACAGAATATATGTTGATCTTATAATTAATTAAGTTATTCTATCGAGTTTATGGATTTAATTATTTTTAGGGAGCATTCTTTCACAATGAAAAAGTATTATTATGTATTCGTTACCGCTTTATCACTTATTTCAACTTGTGCCATTGCCAGCCTACCTCATTACTATATTGCTGCAGATGCCGGTATTTTTAAAGGTGAATTTAATAATAACTACACTGATAAAACAGATGTCATCCCTCTCAATATCACACAACCCGTCATGCAAAATGGATACACCGTAGGTGCAAAATTAGGTTTCAATTCACCCTGCACACAACAAATATTTTTGGGCGGCGAATTAGCTCTCCATGTTGAAGGCCACAATGCTTCATTTCAAACCGGCTCAACTGCTACTGTTCTTTCAGACAATACGCAGGTTGAAGCAAATTTAGATTTAACTTTTGTACCAAGTTTAATGTTAACGCGTACTGTAGCGGGTTATTTAAAAATTGGTGCTTCGCTAGCCTATATACAAGATACACTGAGCTCTCCCGTCAGTTATACAGCAGTGATGCAGCGTTATACCTCATATAAATTTGCGCCAGGATTTTCTGCTGGGTTAGGTCTAACAAAATCGATTACACGATGCACTTCAATTTATGCTGAAGCAAATTATGACGATTATGGAACTGTCAATTTTTCTGGATTTCAGAATTTTTTAACGACCTACGCGCATTCAGCGCATGTTTATACTTATAACATTGTGGTTGGCATGGCCTATCATTTTAATTAAATCTATTTGATCAGGATTGAATTATGAAATTAAAATATTTATTACTCGCTTTATTATTTATTCCACTTGCATACGGCGGATCGTTATCACCACTAGATTATGGTGAAACACCAGGCTCTCTCGCTTGTATTTATGGATTAACGCCATCTACACCAGGCTGCACAGTCAAAGGCGCGACCACAGTACCAAATACTGGCTCAGGTGCGATTGTTATTATGGATGGATCAGATGATTTGAATGCGCTTGCAGAAATAGGCATATTTCATAGTCAATTTTATCCTAACACTTTACAACAGTGTAATTCTAATAATAGCAATCAACCTTGTTTTCAGCAGTATTATGCTACGCCTTCTGCTACACCACCTTGTATCTCAATTAGCAATACCTCACATGATGCCCAATTTTATGGAATAAGCAAAGCAATTGATGTTGAACCCGAAATTGATATTGAATGGGCCCATGCCATGGCCCCTAATGCAAACATTTATATGGTAGAGTCCCAAGGTTGGTTGCAAACCTCAGATCCAAACACGCCAAATACCACAGGTTTAATTAATGGTATTCAATGCGCCATTTATCTTTTACAAACCTATAACAACGGTACAGGAATTATTTCTTATAGTAACTCTAATCAAGAATGGCCTGGAGAAACAGCATTAGATTCTTATTTTAATACGCCAGGCATGATTTTTATTGCAAGTGCAGGAGATTATTCATCGCCTGCAAGATATCCAGCGACTTCTCCCTACGTAATAGCCGCAGGCGGAACCATGATACAACGCGACGCATCAGGTAATTATAAAAAACAAGTCTGGTGGAATAATGGAAGTGGCAATGATTGTAATCCCATATGCAAAACAGGTGGTACCGGTGGCTTTAGTATTTTTGAGTCACGACCTTCCTACCAAAATAGTGTTCAAAGAATTGTTGGAACTCAGCGTGGCGTTCCCGATATTTCTTTTGTAGCAAAACAAGTTGATATATTTTGCTGTCAAATTGCAAGCTCAGGTAGCTACACAGGCAATAATTGCTGCGGTGTAACAGGCAGACCGCCATGTCAAACAGTGAGTCAATGTGCATCATCGCAAGGTGCATGGATAACCGATGGTGGAACCAGTCTTGCTGCACCCGCGCTCGCAGG
Source organism: Gammaproteobacteria bacterium (assembly GCA_013288125.1). GTDB lineage: Bacteria > Pseudomonadota > Gammaproteobacteria > DSM-16500 > DSM-16500 > Aquicella. Next base: position 4,447 of record JABDCN010000008.1, on the reverse strand, counting down.
CGTTCTTAATTCAGCAAATTCTGGCGCTACCTCTAGTGCTCAAGAATTATCAATTATTTATAATGGCGCGATAAAAAATTATCACACTTATTGGACGGATATTACTTTAGGTAATAATGGTTATCCTGCTTTGCAAGGATATGATTTAGCAACAGGCCTTGGTGTGCCGCGAGGTTATAATGGAAAATAAACAATTAAATTATGTCGCTATTATTTTATTATCACTTGCCATCATAAAACCCAGCATGGCAAACGAAGCGATTTATTGCGATGGAACCACTGAAAATCCTTGTGTTGTGCAAGATACAAATAAAGACACATCAAATATTAAACATTGGCGTACAGCACAAATGTTGTATGACGCTTATAAAGGAAATACAACAGGATTAAAACATTTATGGGCATCTGCAAGTGGCGTACCCAGTGAAGATGAATTTAAAATAATCGCAGAAAAGATTACAAAAATAACAAATACAAAACACATCACAATCATAGATCTAGATTTACGAGAAGAAAGTCATGCTTACTTGAATAAAAATGCGATTACACTAAACAATCAACATGACTGGATTAACTTAGGGAAAACACATCAACAATCCATTATCGATGAACAAAATTGGATTCAAACCCTCGAAAATCAATCCACTGTATTTGATGTATTAACGAAAGCGCAATTCAAAGCAGGCCAATATCAAGATGGCATCAACATACCCGTCATATCAATGATCAGCGAGCAATCTGCCGCTGAAAAAGCTGGATTTAACTATATTCGTTTAACGATCAGTGATCATATGGCGCCTCGAGATGAAGAAACCAATCGTTTTGTATTACTTATTAAACAATTACCAAAAAATACATGGTTACATATACACTGCCGGGGCGGCTCTGGTCGATCAACGACTGTCTTTGCTATGTATGACATGCTTAAGAATGCTGATAAAGTCTCTTTCAACGATATCATCATGCGTCAAGCTTCTGTTTCACCCTTTTATGATTTATCGAAAATTAAACGTAAAGATCCGGATCTTACGAAATATTATCAGGCACGGTTCGCTTTCTTACGTTATTTTTATCAATATGCAAATGCATCACTGCATGGATACACTGGCGATTGGTTTGATTGGATAAAACAAAATTCAACGACTCAATGAATTGTCATGTAATCGATCAACTTCTAATGCGAGTGCAATTTGATTAGCACAAGCTTCAATCAATCTCATTTGATCAGGTGTGAATAATTGCTTATTTTTAGGTTGTATACGTAAAACACCGACTGAACCACGCGATGCTAATAACGGAATATAAATTGCATTTGAAAAAGGAAGTGTATCCGTTCCTAGACCAGCTATTTGCCCAATTTCGAAAACCCATTGCGCAATACTTTTTTCTTTTTCATCGAGTAAAATATCTTTTTTTCTTTTTGGTCTAATATTAAGTTGATTATTATCTGGTATTAATGCAACAACATCACTATTAAAAATTTCAGCAATATAATTTGTTCCTACTTCAAGTAACGTATCAATGCCGCGCGTTTTTGATAATCGTCGAGTTAAATGATAAAGCGCTGAGGTTTGATTTTCTATATTTTTTGTTACTTTTGCTTGTCTACGTGTTTGACCTAATAAAGTAATAGCAATAATAGCTAATAAAAAAACTATGACTAAATTAATAAATTGAAATTGAGGAGATAAAACAAAATCAGTAATAGCGGTTAAAATAACAATACTTAAAACAAAAAAATAAGTAAGCCAAGGAAATGGTCTTGATACAGTCAATCAATTTTTTTTAGATTTTTCTATATTACCTGTCATAATGTAAACATCAATTTCTCCTGAATGTCTTACAATTTCATCTGACAAATTACGTCGAAATAAATTTCTCCAACGCGGACGAATATGTTTCCAAATCATGATCAATGTCACATTTTCTTCATGAGAAAAATTTAATATTTCATTGACAATATCATAACCCGTTAAAATTCGCGTTCTTGCGCCTAACTGCTCGGCTAAGCGTAAATGTTGAATCGCATGATTACGTTCTTCTTCTGTATATGGAATACGTGCTGTATCAACATAAACAGCCATCCAATCAGCTTTTGCATTATTTGCCGCACGACAGGCCGCTCGTATAAGATTAATTGATTCAGGACCAGGCCCAACACAAACAAGAATTTTTTCTTTTGTTGGCCAAATGTAATGTATTCCTTCACCTTGTCGATATAATAAAACTTGTGTGCCAACACGTTGAGCGGTTGTACGTAAGGCTAATTCTCGTAAAGCAGTTAAATTACCTTTACGAAAAAAATGTTTTTGTGCTAATTCAGCGCGTTGTGGAAAATAAACTTTTCCTTCTTGCAAACGTTTCAACAAATCTTCAGGAGGAAGGTCCACCAATTCAATAATATCTGCTCTTTCTAACATTGAATCAGGTATCGTTTCTGTCACTGGCGCATGAATAATTTGAGAGACATCATCACTCAAACTTTCAATGTGCTGGACATTGAGTGTAGTATAAACATTAATTTCCCGATCGATTAATTCTTTAATGTCTTGCCATCTTTTTTTATGTCGAGAAGTTGGTGCATTAGTATGCGCCATTTCATCCACTAAAATAAGTTGTGGATTACGTTTCAATGCTGCATCAAGATCAAATTCTGATAATTTTTGTCCTTTATATTCGATGATTTGGCGTGGTAACACTTCAAAATTTTTAAGTAAAGATTCAATTTCTTCTCGCCCATGAGACTCTGCAATACCAACAACAACATCCACACCTCTCTCACGTTGAGCTAATGCATCGTGTAACATCATATAAGTCTTACCTACACCAGGCGCTGCACCAAGATAAATTTTAAATTTACCGCCTTTTTGTTGGTATTCCTCTTCTTTCACACGCTTCAATAAGCGATCAGGATTAGGACGTTCTTCCATAAAAAATTATTGTACCTCATATTTTTCATGCAGTTTAAGATTGACAACCAATACATTAATAAATTTTTCTCCCGCGAGTCCATTAAAAGGTGCTTCTGCATTCGCTTCTAAAATAAGTTGAATTTCATTTTTCATTTGATCAGGATTGCGTTTTAATTTAACTGCCCACGCATTCGCAACACGATCGAGTTGGTAAAGAGCATTCTGCAATGTGATATGAGGATCAAGTCCTGATGCAGAAGTAGTAACCAAATCCCCGGGAACATTTTGTAACGAAATATCAGCATGATCTTCTCGCCACATATCAAAAAAAATGGATTGAATATCAGTATGTGATGCAGAAACAGGGAATTTCCCGGGATTTTCTTGTGAAAAATATTGAAAAAAAACAACAGCAAGATCAGTTGCTTTGGGTGCAGTATCATCAGGATGATCTTTGATATATTGCATAACAATAGCAGGATGAGACTTTGCCCAATGATCAACGAAACTACGATGTGTTGCATCGCTACTTACCCATACTTCTGCAAGCGCCTGATGCAGTGTTGCCCACTGAGCAAGAATATGTGGTTTTCCTTGAAAGCTATCTTGTTGATACCATTTTTCAATATCTGGTCCGACAACTTGACCATTTTGATATTTCACAATCGGGCCTAAGGTATTTGCTATACGATTACGTAATGCGTAATTTGAAACCGCTAAAGCAGATGAAGCTGAAGCAGATGCGTCGTAAGAAGCAGCAGAAGGACGAGGTTGAAAATATTCATCTTTCGTAAAAGGTTGTGCAATTAATTTTGATCCTATAGGTTTATCATTTGTATTCAATAACAAACTACCATTTGCTTGAAACGAAAAGAGAGTTTGTCCAACCACCCATAAGGCTAAAGGATAAATTCCGCATATCGTGATGACGAGAAAAATAAGTAGCAAAATACTTTTTGAAAAATAGTTAAGCATTCTTTTTTCCCTCAAACTAAACTTAAACTTACCATAATCAAATCAATTAATTTGATACCAATAAAAGGTAAAATGACGCCGCCTAATCCCCAAATAAATAAATTTCTACGTAATAATGCATCAGCACCTAATGCTTTATAACGCACACCTTTTAACGCAACTGGAATGAGCGCTGGAATAATCAATGCATTAAAAATAACAGCAGATAAAATGGCAGAAGTAGGTGAATGTAAATGCATCACATCAATGACACCAAGCCAAGGTAATGTACTTGCAAACAACGCAGGAATAATTGCAAAATATTTTGCAACATCATTTGCAATTGAAAATGTCGTTAATGCACCACGTGTAATCAAAAGTTGTTTTCCAATTTCTACCACTTCAATCAATTTGGTAGGATCACTATCTAAGTCAACCATGTTTGACGCTTCTTTTGCCGCATCTGTTCCTGCATTCATCGCAAGTGCAACATCAGCTTGCGCAAGCGCGGGTGCATCATTGGTACCATCACCCATCATCGCCACTAACTTACCTTCTGCTTGTTCTTTTTTAATATAAGC